>CAYJDN010000064.1:0-8600 GCA_964368925.1 uncultured Desulfovibrionaceae bacterium
CACTCAAATGATGAGTTTAGAGCATTTTTCGCAATACTTTTGAAAAATGCTCTAATATATAAGAAAGTCCATTTTGTATGATTGCAAAATGGACTTTTTTGTTTTTATAAGCATGCACAAAATACTATAAAAAAATCATTCTCGCTTCTGCCTAAAGTCTTGTATAAATCTCGCTTGTCGTCCAACCTATAGATAAAGTTTGAACTCTTTTTGCTAAATTTCTTGGTGATTTAGCATTATTCCTTTCTTGTTCGATAAGAGCATCTATCTCTTCTGGACTTGATTTTTCTTGTTCTTTAGCTTGCCCAAGTACAACAGTTATTTCGCCTAAAAAATTTGAAAGTTTATCTTTGTATTCTTCAATTTCTTTTAGTTCACACGAAAAATATTCTTCGTGTATCTTGGTTAATTCTCGTGCAATAGTAAGTTCTCTATTGCCTAAAATTGCATGACAATTTTGTAAAGTTTCAAGGAGTCTATCTTTGCGCTCAAAGAAAATAAGTGTTGTTTGTATAGAGGCAAAAGGAGCAAGGCTTTTTTCTTGCGCTGATTTTGCTCTTGGTAAGAAGCCCAAAAAAGTGAAAGGTAGAGGGGCAATGCCTGAGCCAGCTAAAGCAGTGACGGGAGCGCAAGGGCCTGGAATAACAGTAATGTTATAATTTTGTTTTCTGCAGGCTGAAACTAAGATATAGCCAGGATCTGAAATTATTGGCATTCCAGCATCAGAAATAAGTGCTATAGAGCAGTTTTCTTTGAGTTTTCTTAGGATAATAGGCAATTTTTCTTGTTCATTATGTTCATTGAGCGAATGTAGTTCTTTTTTGCCTATATTTAATTTTGATAATGCTAAGGCGGCTCTTTTTGTGTCTTCGGCAAGAATAAAGTCTACATTTTCTAAAATAAATCTTGCACGAATAGAAAGATCGTCCATATTCCCAAGGGGCATAGCGACAATATAGAGCGTTGATTTGCTAATTTCATTCTGTGTAATTGGGGAAATATTCAATTTGGTGTTCTCCCTTAGAATTATAAGTCAGGGCGATAAAGTCTAATTGGGCGCTTTGCTGTGAGTGCGGATTTTGATAAAACCAAAGTTCTACAGCCCTTATCAAATTTTGCTTTTTTTTATAGCTTAGGCTCTCACGTGCAGGTATGAGCGAATTTTCTTTGCGTGTTTTTACTTCTATAAAATGAAGCACATTATTTTTTTCAGCAATAATATCAACTTCTAAATGGTGAACACGCCAATTTAATTCTATAATTTTAAAACCAGATTCTTTTAAATATTCTAAAGCTTTTGCTTCACCCTCTTGCCCACGTTGATGATGTTCAGCCATGTTAGTCTTTTATAGGTCAAAGAGTGAAAGTTGTTTATTTTCTTCTTCTTTCACACCACGGAAAGTCATTCGATGCAAAGGGCAGGGCTTATGTTCTAAAATCGCATCACGATGCACCTTGCTTCCATAGCCAAAATGCTTTTCAAATTGATACTGTGGATAGCGTTTTGCAAATTGAATCATTAAATCGTCACGGGTGGTTTTAGCTAAAATTGAAGCTGCTGAAATTTCAGGAACTTTTGAATCGCCCTCAATAATAGCATTTTGCAAAGGCGCTTCATGGAAATCTTTTGTGAACAATTTGAAGTACATGGGTGGAATTGTTTGTTTGCCGTCTATAAGAAGTTTATTTGGTTTGAGCTTTGAACGCACATAAAGGGCTTGAGTGGCTCTGGTCATAGCGATAAGTGTAGCTTGCAAAATATTTTCTTTATCAATCATCTTTTGCCAAGCAAAGCCAATGCCATAGCCAAGTGCAAATTCTTTAATTTCACTTGCAAGGGCGTATCTTTCATTTGCAGTTAATTTCTTTGAATCATCAAGGCCGATAAGGTCGAAATCTTCACGGAAAATAACTGCGGCCGCAACAACAGGGCCTGCTAATGCCCCTCGGCCAGCTTCGTCAATTCCTGCTATGCAGTCAGTATTTTGCAAATTTTCTGTTAAATTCATAGTGCTCACGTATCAAACAATCTATAATTATTATGTATAGTCTTTTGTGGTACTCGTCAAGTGCAATATATCTAGCTCATTTTGCGTAGACAAAGGCTTATAGTTGACAGTTTAAAAATATATGATTAACTTAAGTTTTGAATATTAATAAATTATAAACATAAGTAGGTAATATGTTTTCAGAAGTATATAGTATAGGCGGTATGAACTGCGCCGCTTGTTCAAGGCAAATAGAGATACGCTTGTCAAAATTAGAGGGCATAGATTCTGCTATAGTAAACCTTGCGACAGAAAAACTGCACGTAAGTTATGACACTGACAAGATTAATCAAGAAACTATTCAATCTACCATCGAAAAAATCGGCTTCACATCAAAACTTTGGAAACCTGAAGACGAAGGTTTTCAAATAGATGTAAATAAAGATTTGCAAACAGAAGATGTGAAGAAAAAAACACTCATTCTTGCTTTATTAGTCTCTATCCCCTTGTTTTATATCGCAATGGCGCCAATGGATTTTATTGTAAAGTACATAGCTCTACCATTTCCACAAATACTTTCTCCTAATATAAATCCAGTTAATTTTGCATTTAGTCAATTTTTACTTGTTTTGCCAGTGATGTTTATAGGTAGAAAGTTTTATACTGGCGGATTTAAAGCCATTATGCACAAAGCGCCGAACATGGATAGTTTGATTGCTGTTGGTACATCTGCCGCATTTTTCTATAGTCTATATGCGCTCTATATGGTAAGCATGGGGCATGCGCATTTTGTGCATCAAATGTATTTTGAATCAGTCGGTATTATTATTACTCTGATTTTATTAGGAAAATATTTAGAAGCTTTGGCAAGAAAGCGTACAAGCGATGCTATTCGTGCTTTAATGGATTTAAGTCCGAAAATGGCTTTGAAAGTAGAAGACAATGGAAATGAGATTTCTATTCCTCTTGAATTTGTAAAGCAAAACGATAAATTACGTGTAAAACCTGGCGAGCGTATTCCTGCTGATGGCACAATTATTAGTGGTGAATCTTATGTAGATGAGAGCATGCTCACGGGCGAAAGTAAGCCAATTCGCAAAGAATTTTCCTCTAAAGTTATTGGCGGTAGCCTGAATAAAAATGGCTCTTTTGTTATGCAAGCAGAAAGGCTTGGTAAAGATAGCACATTGGCTCAAATTGTACGTCTTATTGAAGATGCGCAAGCACAGCGCCCCAAAGTGGCTAAGTTGGCGGATATTGTTTCAGGTATATTTGTACAAGTAGTTTTTGCGATTGCGCTTGTGACTGCAATTATTTGGTTTTTTGCTGGAGCGAGTACAGGATTTATATTATCAGTCTTCGCCGCAGTATTAGTCGTTGCTTGCCCTTGCGCACTTGGACTTGCAACACCAACAGCACTCATGGTGGGCCTTGGTAAAGGCGCTGAGCTCGGAGTCTTGGTGCGTGGCGCTTCTGCACTAGAACTTGGCGCAGAAGTCGACACTGTGCTTTTTGACAAAACAGGCACTGTTACAGAAGGCAAATTTAAAGTACAAAATATCTATCTATCTGAATATACACGCAATAAAGATGTAAATGAAGAAGAAATTCTCACGCTGGCAAGTGCATTAGAATCAAAATCTGAACACCCACTAGCCGAAGCAATACTCACTTCATATACCGAAGCCACAGGCTCTTCAATCAATCCTTTAAGTGATAGTATTCAAGATTTTACAGCGCATACAGGTCTAGGTATTGAAGCAAGTATAAATGGTACGGTTTATTATCTTGGAAATCAAAAATTCATAGAAAAGAAATCTGCTCTTGACGGCAAACTTGTCGTACAAGCCATAAAAGAAAGTGGTAAAGGGCGCAGTATTATGTTTTTGGCTAACAAAGATTCATGTCTTGCTCTTCTTTCAGTCGCTGATACAATAGAAGAAAGCACAAAAGAGGCTATTGAAGAATTGAAATCAATGGGCTTATTAGTTGTTATGCTCACAGGTGATAACAAGCTTGTAGCCGAAGCAATAGCAAAAGAAGCAGGCATACAACATGTTGTTGCCGACCTACTTCCAGAAGATAAAGTATTAGCAATCAAGAGTTTACAAGAAAGTAAGAAAAAAGTTGCTATGGTTGGTGATGGGATAAACGACGCTCCAGCGCTCAGTATGGCAGATTTAGGTATAGCCGTACATGGTGGCACAGATGTTGCGATCGAATCCGCCGATATGGTGCTTATGCGAAAAGATTTAAAGACTGTAGCAACAGCGCTCAAGTTGTCAAAAGCAACTCTTAGAAATATCAAACAAAATCTCTTCTGGGCTTTTTGTTATAACGCTCTTTGTATTCCTGCCGCCGCAGGTTTGCTCTATGTCTTTGGTGGCCCACTCTTTAGCCCCTCTTTTGCAGCGCTCGCAATGGCTTTCTCTTCTGTTTCAGTTGTTATGAATGCGCTAAGGTTAAAGATGTTCAAGGCATAGATCATTATGCTGTAGTTTTGTAAGTTGTTTTGAAGCATTGTGTGAGTGTGAAGTTAGTTTATAGGCATGGACTCCACGGCACTGCGTGCCTTTGAGTGACATCGGTAGGTGATTTTTTATATTGTTTATTAGGGCGTGTTTCTAAATTAATTCTTTTGCTTTTTGGTTATACAGCGAAAAATTGTTTGTATTCATCAAAATAACTTACAGTCACGCTCTTGCTTTGTGCATTAATAGGCATCGTCAAAAGTTTTTCTCTTTCTGTCATTTATGTTTAGATAAACTCCCTCAAGAGAAAAACTTTGTTCCTTGCCAAAAAACAAAAGCTCTTAATTTAGAAACACACCCTAGTTTCAAATAAGTTTTTGTTTTTATCAGGAATTTCATGTTATTCCCACGAAAACTAATGAGCGCGCGGATGGCACACAAACAATGAATTATATACTAAAGCAAAGAATTAAATATAGACCAATCCCACTTTATTAAATTAGCTTCCTTTAAAAACTCTATTATCAATTACATTTCTAGATTCCTGTAAAACTATCCTCTTAAATTAAAACTTTAAAAAACCTCTTAAAAGTACTTGCTTTTTTAAAAAAAGCCCTATATACTTCTCAATCTTCCTGATAACTGTAAACGTTAGATGGGTACACAGTATTGTATAACTATATAAAATATAAAGATTTTTTAGCAAAGACTATCTCATTGGTGATGGTCTCTTTGCTGTTTGTTTAGAATCTTTGGTTATTTACAATTTAAATGCAGACAAAGTTTTTGCAGAGGTAAACAATGACAGAGCTTAAAAAGCAGTTTGGCAAGATTCAGGTTTCCTTACCGATTCCACATCTTTTGACTTTGCAGGTTGATTCGTACAGAGCTTTTCTTCAAGAAGGAAAGTTACAGCGCGAACCTGATGTAGGTTTAGAAGGAGTTTTCCGCTCCGTGTTCCCTATTGAAGATTTCAATCGCACTGCAAGTTTAGAATTTGTGGATTATGAAATTGGCGAACCTAAATACGATCAAGCCGAGTGTCTCTCAAAGGGTCTTACTTATGAAGCTCCTTTGCGTTTGAAAGTGCGTCTTTTTATTTACGATGTCGATGAAGAAACGGGCGCGCGCACAGTCCGTGATTTCAAAGAGCAAGATATTTATTTCGGAACTCTGCCGTTGATGACCGAAAAAGGTACTTTTATAGTCAACGGCACAGAACGTGTTATTGTTAACCAATTGCAACGTTCCCCAGGTCTTATTTTCGAGCATGACAGCGGTAAAACACATACTTCACGTAAAGTTTTATATTCTGCTCGTATCATTCCAATGCGTGGTTCATGGTTAGACTTTGATTTTGACCATAAAGACATTCTATATGTACGTATAGATAGAAGACGTAAAATGCCTGTTACCATTCTTTTGAAAGCTATGGGCATGAGCAATATTGATATTTTAAATTATTTTTATACAACTGAACAATACGAACTTTCTTTAGATGGCCGTGTGTTCTGGTTGCTTCCACAAGAGAAAGAAAGCTTTACAAAGATGTATAAGAAAGATCCTGCTTATACAGATATTTACGACAAAGAAGGAAATATCATTGTTAAAGTTGGAAAGCCTGTCAACAAGCGTATGTGGCGTTTGATTGGCGAAGCTGGTTTAGAAAAGCTTGAAGTTTCTCCAGATTATATTCAAGGTTTATTCCTTTCAGAAGATTTAGTTAATCCGCAAACTGGTGAAGTTTTAGCAGAAGCAGCTGAAGCGATAACTCCTCAATTGATTGAACAAATCAAAGAACTTGACATTAAAATTCTTAATGTTCTTCACACACGTGGCGCTGACACTTCTTCTTCAATGCGTGATACTTTGATGATGGATAAAACTCCAACATTGAAAAAAGCGCAAGAAGAGATTTACCGCCGTTTACGTCCATCTTCTCCTCCTACTCCTGAAATTGCTGCTACTTTCTTTGAAAACCTTTTCAGAAAGAATGATTATTATGATCTTTCTCCTGTTGGACGTTATAAAATCAATCAAAGACTTGGACTTGCTCAAGAAGAAAATCAAGCTCGTGTATTGAACGATAGTGATATATTACAAGCATTAAAAGTTCTTGTTAACTTGAAAGATTCTATGGGGCCAGCTGATGATATTGATCATCTTGGAAACCGTCGTGTACGTTTAGTTGGTGAACTTATTGAAAACCAATATCGCATTGGTCTTGTACGTATGGAACGTGCGATTAAAGAGCGTATGAGTATTCAAGAAGTTGGTCAATTGATGCCGCATGATCTTATAAATCCAAAACCTGTTGCAGCTGTATTAAAAGAATTCTTTGGTACATCACAGCTTTCACAATTTATGGATCAAACAAACTCACTTTCAGAAGTGACACATAAACGTCGTCTATCAGCTCTTGGGCCTGGTGGTCTTACACGTGAACGTGCTGGCTTCGAAGTGCGTGACGTTCACAACTCTCACTACGGCAGAATTTGTCCTATTGAAACACCTGAAGGTCCAAACATTGGTCTTATTGTTTCTCTCACAACTTTTGCAAGAGTGAATGAATTTGGTTTCATTGAAACTCCTTATCGTGTTGTAAAAGATGGTAAGGTAACAGACGAAATTATCCATATTGACGCAACCACACAAAATGATTGCGTTATCGCTCAAGCTGATGAAGCAGTTGATGCTAATGGTGCATTTATCGAACCTACTTTTGTTGCTCGTGCTATTGGCGGCGATGTTGCTTTAGTAGAGCCGCAAGATGTTATCTATCAAGATATTTCGCCAAGTCAAATGGTATCAATTTCAGCAGCGCTTATTCCATTCCTTGAGCACGATGATGCGAACCGTGCGCTTATGGGATCGAACATGCAGCGTCAAGCTGTGCCACTTCTTCGTTCTGAGCGTCCACTTGTTGGAACAGGCATGGAATTAGATGTAGCACGAGATTCTGGCGCTTGTTTACTTGCTGAGGGAACTGGTGTTGTAGAATATGTTGATGCAGAGCGTATTATCGTTGCTTACGATGATGTGCACCAAGCTAAATTTGGTGGCGTTCGTGCGTATGACTTATTGAAATATCACAAATCAAACCAAAACTCTTGTTTTGGTCAAGTTCCATCATGTTTCAAGGGGCAAAAAGTTGTAAAGGGAACTTTACTTGCTGATGGCCCTGGTATTGAATCAGGTGAATTGGCACTTGGTAAGAACCTTACTGTTGCCTTTATGCCTTGGTGTGGATTCAACTTCGAAGATAGTATTCTTATTTCTGAAAAAATGGTAAAAGAAGACATCTTCACTTCTGTTCATATTGAAGAATTTGAAGTAGTTGCACGTGATACAAAGCTTGGCGCAGAAGAAATCACTCGTGATATTCCTAACGTTGGCGAAGACATGCTAAAGAATCTTGACAATGCTGGTATTATCCGCATTGGTGCTGCTGTAAAGTCAGAAGATATCTTAGTAGGTAAGATCACACCTAAGGGCGAAACACAGCCAACACCAGAAGAAAAGCTCTTACGTGCTATCTTTGGTGACAAGGCTCGTGATGTAAAAAATACTTCACTTAAAGTTCCTCCAGGAATTGAGGGTATTGTTGTAGATGTTAAAGTTTTCAATCGTCGTTCAGGCGAAAAAGACGAAAGAACTCGTGATATAGAAGATTTTGAAATCAATAAAATTGATGAAAAAGAAAGAAACCATATCCGTATTCTTGGCAAACATCTAAAATCTAAAATCTATCCAATGATTGCAAATGAAGCTGTTTCAGAAGCAATTAATGGCAATAAAAAAGACGAAGTTTTAGTAGCTGCTGGTGCTGTAATTACAGAGGAAGCGCTTGAAAATATTCCAGTAAAGAAATTAGAAAATGCTTTTGAATCACGTGATATGAATGCACAAATCAATAGTATGATTGCAGATTATGAACGTTCATTAGCTGTAATTAAAGGTCTTTACGATGCTAAACGTGAAAAAGCGACAGAGGGCGACGATTTACCTCCTGGCGTAATCAAAATGGCTAAAGTTTACATTGCTGTTAAGCGTAAACTTTCAGTGGGCGATAAAATGGCTGGTCGCCACGGTAACAAGGGTGTTGTATCATGTATTCTTCCAGAAGAAGATATGCCATTCT
>CAYJDN010000065.1:0-545 GCA_964368925.1 uncultured Desulfovibrionaceae bacterium
CACATTAGAGTTTCATGACTCCGGCATGATGACATTTCCTGTACTTGGAACAAAGGCAAGCTTAGATGATAAATTGAGTTATGATCCTGACAGAAAGAAAAGACGTGCTATGTATGCAAAAGTTTGTCAGTTATTTGATGATTACACAGTAGTGATTGGAGGAACATCATCTTTTGATATTATACCTAGGCCTTACAATAAATATACAGCACTTGCAAACTATGCAAAAAAGTTTCAAATAGACCATAAAGACATACTCTATTTTGGCGATGATTATGGCTGCGGTGGCAATGATTCTGTTTTATACAGTCTGATATTGCTTTTGGGGAGATTGATGATTATCGCGAGCTCGCAATAGTTGTAAATAAATACTTAACGCAAATGAAGTTTAGTGGTTAAAAAAATTAAGATTAATATTTACATCAAAACTTATTTAGGTTGAAAAATATTAAATCGGACAAATCCCATATAAAACAATCTTCATCTTCTGCTTCTTTAGGTATTGCAAGTTTGTTTATATGGGAGTTATCAATTCCTTTAGTATC
>CAYJDN010000065.1:555-7921 GCA_964368925.1 uncultured Desulfovibrionaceae bacterium
GCGGTTAAATTCTCTATATCCGTTATCAAGAAATCGCATTGATTAATCAATTCTCTTGTTTTAGTATCTTCGGCTGATTGCAAATATAAGAGATGCTCGGGATCAAATAAAAACAATTCGACAGCTTTTTTCAAAATGGGGGAACCTATAACACAAAAACTGTGTTTGCTTACATCAATCCATGATTGATAGTTTTCTTTTAAAAAAGAACAAAGACTTTCTTTTATTTGATTGCGTTCTATGGATGGGTTCATTTTACTTAATATAAATCTGGCATCGCTATGATTCTTTTTCATTAGCTGTATTTTGAATTTCTCAAAAAGCATATCATTTTTAAAACGCGTAACAAGCAAGTTCAGCGACTTGACTAGATAATGTTTTGTAGCATCTATATTGGTTGTGCTGTCATTACGATTTCTTAAGTAATAGTATAGTGGTAGTGGCACTCTTGCTATTTTACTAGCCATAGCAGTAAGCAATGGTACGGTCGCCATATCTTCATATGGGTGGGCTGGTTGATAGGCTTGAGTATGTCTTAAAAAATCTGTTTTATATAGCTTGGTGCAAAAAACAGTTCTACAAGTGTTTATAAGATTAGGATCATCCTTGGCATTATGTACTTTATTTGGAGCTATTCTCATTCTTGATGCAGTTTTTTCTATAACTAGTTCATTATCAACTTGAATATTATAAAAATCGCAAAGGACAAAATCGGCATCAAATTTTTCTATTTCATGGAGCATCTTTTCGCAATACTGTAAATCCCACCAGTCATCAGAGTCAATTGCGGTGAAGTATTTGCCGCTTGCCATATTAAGAGCTAGATTTCGAGCAATGCCTTGCCCTTCATTTCTTTTATGAACATATATTATTCTACTATCTTCCTTAGCATATTTTAAGCAAATTGTTTCTGAATTATCTGTTGATCCATCATTTATGAGTATGATTTCTAAATCCCTATAAGTTTGATTTATTACAGAATCCAAACATTTTTCCAGGTATTTATCTACATTATAGACGGGAATTACAACTGAAATCATTTTAAACCTCTTTTCAATATTCAATAATATGCAGATAACTAATATTACAAATATGTTGCTTTACTTAAATTAAAGATAACTGTATAAGAACTAATATATAATGCTAGTGTATCATAATTAGCACTTAGTTGCAAACATCAATTTTCTTTATAAACATAAAGTTATTAGCACATATTTCGATATAAAGTATAACATGATAAAACGGATACTAAGCAATAATTCAATAATTTATTTTAAAATAAAGAACTGGAGTAATTATGTATAAGAGAGAACGAAATTTAATTATAGAACAAATTGATAATCTTTCAGAAATATTGACTAATTTGAATAAAGTAGATTATTCAAATCAAATAACGCAAGCAGTTGTGCTATCCATAGAAATACACAAAAAATTATATACTAGTTGTGATAAATATAATGCTAAGCATATCCAATCTATTATTAATTCTTTAGAATATCTAAATGAAAATTTTGAACAAGCAAGTATTAAAGATATAAAAAGGGCTATAAAAAAACAACTTTTTATACTTAAAGGTTTTGTAAATTCACAACATTTAAGATATAAAATATTTTTTTTCCCTTATATTGCCTCTATGTGGACTGCACTTGAAAGTGTGTGGAAGGCAGCTGATGCAGACCCGGATTGCGATGCCTATGTAGTACCTATCCCATATTGGAATTTGAAACTTGAACAAGCGGGCTCTCCTGTAAAAAAGGATTTGGTTTATGAAGGAGATCGATATCCTGAATATGTGACTATAATTGATTACCAAAATATTTCTTTAGAAATAGAGCAGCCAGATATGGTATTTATTCATAATCCATATGATGACTATAATACTCTTACTCGTATTCCGGAACAATTTTATACACGTAATATTAGGCCACATACAGATATGCTGATATATAGCCCGTACAATGTACCGTACAATGTGCCAATTAGCCAAATGGCAGGAATGATGCCATCTTTTAATATCGTTGATAAAATATTATTTGCCTCAAAGCACACTGCGGATTGGTTTATTAGCAGTGGCCTGAAAAAAGAAAAAGCCTTAATTCTTGGGTCTCCTAAATTAGATGCAATTATTTCACCCCTTGGAGCGAACGTTATTCCCAATCAATGGTTACGGAAAAGTGAAGGTAAAAAAGTTATTTTGCTTAATAGCCATTTTTATGGCTTTTTGACCAGATATAAGTTTTATGAAAAGCATGGTATAAACTATATGTTTGAATTTGTTGCCCAAATTGTTGCTCTGCTTGCAAATAATAAGGATGCTATGTTGCTGTGGCGTCCCCATCCTCTTATGTTTAATATGCTTGAAAGTAGGGGTTGTTATGGTTTGCTGAACACCCTTAAGGAAATGGTTGTGTTTGTTGAAAAATCAGGCGGTATTGTTGATTTCTCATATGACTATTTTCCAGCATTTCAACTATCTGATGCGTTGATATCATTTGATGGAAGTTCGCTACTTACAGAATATCTGTTTACTGGAAAACCGATTACCGAAGCTGCTAATTATTTTGAACGCAATGAAGAAAATAACTCAGCCATACCCAATATCAGAGCATCTTTATATAGTGCCAAAGATGTGCTACGCGAGGAAAGTTTTAAAGAATTATTGCTATTAGAGTTATATCGTTATCACATAGAGGGCTATGTTAAAGAATTAAAAAATGAGATTCCCTTCTTTTGCAAATATTATTGCGATGAAAATGAGGTTGAGCCTAAAAATATTGATGACCTAATAAATAACTATATTAACCCGCTCATAGATAGTGGAGATATTGCAAACAAATGGAAAAAGCTATATCGGGAGCTGTTTAATAATTTTATCTTAATGGTTTGTTCGGGAAAAGATGAACTTAAGCAAAATAGAAGTCAAGCCGTAAACAGTTATTTTGCTAATACAACAGGTACATGTGGACAAGATGTTTATTCCTATTTAAAAAAACAATAATGTCGGAAAGGTAATCAAGTATAGTGAAAATAGTAATTTCTGTAGGGCGGCTTGAAAATATGCTTGATGCCAATAATAAAATTGGCATTGAGATTGGCAAGCAATTTATAAATCAAGGTCATGACTGCATTGTTTGTGGGATGTCAAAAACAAAAAAAAATATTAACTTAAACCAAGAGTTAAGCTTTTTAAATTATTTTGTTCCGACTGATATTTGGAAGCAAGTTGATGAACAAGAAAAGGGGGTTTTGTTGCAAGAAAAACATTTTCAAGAATATGGAGCTTATGTAGAGCAGTTGGTTAAAAAATATAAACCAAATACAATTATTTGTGTGCAAATGCCTTTTCAAACCATGCAAAGTGTATTTATGAATACTGATATAAATTGTAATAAGTATTTATTGCAATTAGATCCATGGGGCTTGCATGAATTTAGAGAAATTGACCAAAAAGATGCAGCCCAAAGAATGCGTGAAGAATTAATGATTTTTGAAAAGGCTAAACATATTTTTACAACACCTATTTTAAAAAAATGCTATGCAATCAATGAAAAATACAATAAATTTATTAATAAAATAACAGGTATAGAGTTCCCTAATATTAAAGATGTCTTAGAATCAGGTATTTCACCCATAGATTTTGATGATGATTATATAAATATTATCCATGCAGGATTAATAGATGATGAGTACAGAAATCCCGATTGCTTTTTAAAAATAGTAGCAGAATTATTAGACAAACAACATAATCTAAGAGTTTATTTTTTAGGCATCTGCAAAAGCAAAACAGTTGAGTATTTTGGGCAAAAATATCCAAGCAATATACTAGTCATACCACCTGTCAATGCGAATGCCGCTATTTGGGCAATGAAAAAAGCAGATCTGCTTTTAAGCATAGGTAATACTATAGCAAATCAAATGCCAAGTAAAATTTATGATTATATCTCCATCGGCAAACCTATAATTCATCTGCAAAAAATAAAAGAGTGCTTAGCCATAAGCAAATTAAAAAAATATCCCGAATGTTATATTATTGATGAAACAAGCTTAGATGATTGCTCTGACTTGTTATACTTTATCAACAAAGCAAAAGGTAGACATATCCCTTTTGTAAAAATTAATAAAATATACTATGACGCAACACCTGAATATGTAGCAAAACGAATTCTGGCTAAAATAGTTGTGTAATATAAAACTGTCAACTGTATAATAAACGAAAGGTTTGTGTTGAAATATTTCAATGCAAATAAATTATTAGGTGCAAATATGTTTAAAGACAAAATTATTTTAATTACCGGGGGGACAGGCTCTTTTGGTAACGCCGTGCTTAATCGCTTTTTAAATACAGAAATAGGCGAAATTAGAATATTTTCCAGAGATGAAAAAAAACAAGATGATATGAGGCATGAATTTCAACAAAAAATGCCCGAAGCATCCTCAAAAATAAAGTTTTATATAGGTGACACCAGAGATATTAATTCTATTAATAATGCTATGCATGACGTAGATTATATTTATCATGCAGCAGCTCTCAAACAAGTACCTTCTTGTGAATTTTTCCCTATGGAAGCAGTCAAAACAAATATCATCGGTACCGATAACCTTTTAACTTCGGCTATTAATTATGGCGTAAAAAATATAGTTTGTCTGTCAACAGATAAGGCAGCCTATCCCGTTAATGCCATGGGTACCTCTAAGGCCATGATGGAAAAGGTTATTGTAGCAAAATCCAGAACTATATCCGCTGAAAAAACAAAAATCTGCTGTACACGTTATGGAAATGTAATGTGTTCTCGCGGATCGGTTGTTCCCTTGTGGATAGAGCAAATTAAAAAGGGGCAACCTATAACAATTACAGACCCAACAATGACTCGTTTTATAATGAGCCTTGATGAGGCTGTAGAGCTGGTTATGTTTGCCTTTGAATATGCTTCGACAGGCGATATTATTGTTCAAAAAGCACCGGCTTGTACCATCGAGGTGCTGGCAAAAGCTGTACAAGAGCTTATGAATTGCGAAAATGATCTAAATATTATTGGCATTAGGCACGGAGAAAAAGTATACGAAACCTTGCTTACCAATGAAGAATGTGCAAGTGCTATTGATTTAGGCAACTTTTTTAGGGTTCCCTGTGATAAAAGAGATTTGAATTACAATAAATATTTTGATGATGGCAATGTACAGCGAAATAAGCTTCATGAATTTAATTCAAATAATACAAAGCTATTAAATTTGCAAGAGGTTAAAGAAAAGCTTATGTCATTAGATTATGTAAGACAAGAGATTACTCGATGGAGTGAGCAGCGATGAAGGTTCTAATTACAGGCTCAAGTGGGTTTATCGGTAAAAATTTAATTACAAGACTTAAATCCATTGCCGCTGGAAAAAATAAGGAGCTAAGCTCTGAATTAGAGCTGTTTTTGTATGATAAAGATTCCGCCACTGATTTATTAGATAAATATGCTAAAGACTGCCACTTTATATATCACTTAGCCGGGGTAAATAGACCTCAACAAGATGAGGAGTTTATGGAGGGCAACTTTGCTTTTACTGCAACCCTAATTGAAAAGTTAAAACAATACAAAAATAATTCTCCAATTTTATTGACATCAAGTATCCAAGCAGTTTTAGAAAATAAATACGGAAAATCAAAGCAAGCAAGTGAAAAACTACTATTTGATTATGCTGATAACGTAGGTGCAAAAACATTAGTTTATAGATTGCCAAATGTGTTTGGCAAGGGCTGTAACCCCAATTATAATAGTGTTATTGCAACATTTTGCTATAATATATCGAGAGGTAAAGAAATACGGATAAATGATCCCAACACTATTCTTAAGCTTGTATATATAGATGATGTTGTCAATGAATTTATTAATGCCTTATATGGAACAGCAAGCAAACAAGGGAAGTTTTGCTATATCCCTACAGTGTATGAAGTTAGATTGGCAGATATTGTAGACTTGCTTTATTTATTCAAGCAGTGTAAAATGGAAACATACATGCCGAAAGATGCCTTTGAAAAAGCATTGTACAACACATATTTAAGTTATTTGCCGGTATATGAGCAGATAGATTTTAATTAATGAGGTAGGAAATGACTAAAAAGTTAAAACTCATAACCATAGTTGGAACAAGGCCGGAAATAATTCGCCTTTCAGCTATAATCAAAAAATGTGATACATACTTTGAACATATACTGGTTCACACTGGGCAAAATTATGACTATGAGCTAAATCAAGTGTTCTTTAAAGACCTAGGCCTGCGTACACCCGATTTCTACCTAGATGCAGTAGGGGGCAACTTAGGAGAAACCATGGGGAATATTATATCTAAGTCATATGAATTACTATCCACCCAAAAACCCGATGCACTACTGATTTTAGGTGATACAAATTCATGTTTGTCTGCTATATCAGCCAAAAGATTACATATACCTATTTTTCATGTGGAGGCTGGCAATAGATGTTTTGACGAATGTTTGCCGGAAGAAACAAACAGAAGAATAGTAGATCATATTGCTGATGTGAATTTATGTTATTCGAACCATGCCAGACGTTATTTGCATCATGAAGGGGTAGCTAAAGAACGCACTTTTGTTGTTGGTTCGCCTATGGCAGAGGTAATAAGCAGCAATTTGACAGCTATAAAGGCTTCTTCTGTATTAGAAAGACTAAGGCTTAAGCGGGGCAAGTATATTTTACTTTCAGCACATAGGGAGGAAAATATAGATCGTGAAGAAAGCTTTTTTAGCTTGATGAATGCGGTAAATGCTATGGCAGCAAAATATAATATGCCGGTACTATATTCATGCCATCCTAGAAGTGCAAAATATATAGCTGCTAGAAAATTTAAATTTGATGAGCGAGTGATACAAAGTAAACCATTGGGATTTTGTGACTATAATAAGCTGCAAATGGAAGCATTTGCAGTTGTTTCGGACAGTGGAACGTTGCCTGAAGAAAGCAATTTCTTTTTATCAATCAATAACCCAATTTCGGCCGTATGTATAAGAACATCTACAGAAAGGCCTGAAGCTATGGAAACAGGCAATTTCATTTTAGCCGGGATTACAACCGAACAAGTACTACAGGCTATTGATGCTGCTATATTAATGAATTGTCATGAAAATCACGGCAGCCATGTAGTCGAATATCTTGATATGAATGTATCTAATAAGGTGGTAAAAATTATTCAGTCATATGCCCATATTGTTGATAAAGTAGTTTGGGATAAGTAACTTGTATACTGTGAGGAAAAATATGAAAAAAATTATTATGATATTAGGTGCAACCGGCATGATAGGGAATGGATTGTTTAAAAAATTGTCAGAATATAAGCATTTAGATGTTTATGGGACAATGCGTGG
>CAYJDN010000065.1:7931-8540 GCA_964368925.1 uncultured Desulfovibrionaceae bacterium
ATGTAGATATTTTTAATTTTGATATAATTATGCATGCAATTTCTTTGGTAAAGCCAGATATAATAATTAATTGCACAGGAATTATAAAACAGAATTTGGCAACAAATGACTATTTAAGTGCAATTACGATAAATGCTCAATTTCCTCATCGCTTGTCTTTGCTTGCAGACACATTAAAGGCGAAGGTTATTCAAATTAGTACAGATTGTGTTTTTGATGGACTAAAAGGCAATTATTTAGAAGAAGAAAATCCCAATGCCCAAGATATTTATGGTAAAACAAAAGCACTGGGTGAAATTAAGCATAGCTTGCATTGTCTTACTTTAAGAACCTCTGTAATAGGGCATGAATTGCGTGGTTATGTCGGATTATTAGAGTGGTTTATGCAACAAAAATCAGAGATAAAGGGTTTTACAGAAGCATATTTTTCCGGATTTACGGTTGGCGAGCTTGCTAGGATTATTGCAGAATACATTTTACCAGATTCCAATTTAACTGGATTATACCACCTATCTTCCCGGCCTATCTCAAAATATGATTTATTAACTATTATAAATGATGTATACGGAAAAAATATTATAATTACTCCCAGTAAAGAAATTTATGTAT
>CAYJDN010000066.1:0-8457 GCA_964368925.1 uncultured Desulfovibrionaceae bacterium
CCAAACTCTTTAGCGAACAAGCATTTTTGACACAAAATGCGCAGTGAGGATTTTGTGGCTAACAGCCCAAAATCTTTACTATAAAATCAGTTTATTCAAATTATGCAATATTCTTAATTATCTAATACGTTTGAGATTTTTAGCAGAGCTAAAAAAATCTCAAGTCACAGGTAAAATTTTTGTAGATGATATTTCGAGCTACATTAAATGACATACAAAAATTTTTGTGCCTCTTTGAAATATTAGAAAAAATAAGATATTTGCTTTAGAAAGGGGCGATTTTGTAAAATTGCCTGCGTAAGCGTACTTAAGTACGTGCGCAAAGGCATATTTTCAAAATCGCCCCTTTATGAAGTGAATAGCTGTTTTTTCATAATAATATTTCAAAAATCACACGCATAGAACAAGCAAAGCTGTTCATGCGTAAAATAACAAATATAACATATCTTAAACAAATGAGAATGATTGAAAATTAAAGCTACTTGAGCACTTCAGCAATACGTCTTAGCGCTTCGTCTACATTTTCAGGTGTAGCGAAAGCAGTAAGACGCACATAGCCCTCGCCACTGAGCCCAAAGCCAACGCCAGGGGTTGAAACAATATTAGCTTTATCAAGTAAAAGCTGAAAGAAATCCCATGAGGGGATATTATTCGGAGTTTTGATCCAGATATAAGGCGCATGTTCGCCGCCATACACTTCAAGCCCCATATTTTTTAAGGTGGAAAGTATTTTTTTTGCGCTTTGCATATATTGGGCAACCATAGCCTTAGTTTCTTCTTTGCCCTCTTCACTATAAACGGCTTCTGCGGCTCTTTGCACAATGTATGGGCAGCCGTTGAATTTTGTTGTTTGGCGTCTATTCCAAAGATTTCGCATTAAATATTCATTACCCTCTTGATCATAGCCCTTTACTGTTGCTGGAACAACAACATATCCACAGCGCAAGCCAGTGAAGCCAGCGTTTTTTGAAAAAGAGCGAAATTCAATAGCACATTCTTCAGCGCCAGCAATTTCATATATAGAACGTGGGAGATTTTCATCTTGAATATAGGCTTCATAAGCGGAATCGTATATAATTATTGATTTATTTTTACGTGCATACTCAACCCATTTTTGCAGTTCATCTTTTGTAATAACACTACCAGTTGGATTATTAGGGAAGCAGAGATATATTATGTCGGCTTTCTCATTTGGAATGGCTGGCATGAAATTATTTTCTTTTGTGCATGGCAGATAAATGAGCTTGTCCCATTGCGAATTGTGATATTCGCCATTTCTTCCACTCATAGCATTAGAATCGACATAGACAGGATAAACAGGATCTGTAACCGCGATACGACTTGTTGGAGCAAAGAGTTCTTGAAAATTTGCAGTATCACTTTTTGCGCCGTCACTAATGAAGATGTCGTCGGCATTAATATTTATTCCACGCTCTAAATATTCATTCTTTGCAATGGCTTCACGCAAGAAAGAATAGCCTTGTTCTGGGCCATAGCCACGAAAAGTTTCGCTACTTGCCATTTCATCAACAGCCTTATGTAAAGCCTTGATAATTGCTGGTGAAAGGCCTTGTGTCACATCACCAATACCAAGACTGATAACATTGGCTTGTGGGTTTTTTTCTTTAAACTCTTTCACTCTTTTTGCTATGTCAGAAAAGAGATATGAAGCAGGTAAGTTAGTGTAAAAATTATTAATTATCATAAAATTCTCCTTCAAATACGAGGCAAGCTTCGCCTTTCATAAAAATGTGATTATTATCACGCCATTCGATTTCTAAATCGCCGCCGTTTAATTTTACATTGACTTTTTTATTGGTTTTACCAAGCCTAGCGCAAATAAGTGCAGTGGCACAAGCGCCAGTTCCGCACGCTTCTGTTTCACCTGAACCACGTTCCCAAACACGCATGCGCACATTTTCTTTGTCGAGAATTTGCACAAATTCCGTGTTTATTCGCTCGGGAAATAAATGATGATTTTCTATTGTAGGGCCGATTTTTTCTAAATCTAGATTTTCAACATCGTCTACAAATATAATAGCATGCGGATTCCCAACAGAAACGCAAGATATACTATACTCTTTTTCATCAACAATAAGGCTATGTTCCAAACATTCTTCGCTTTCAACAGCAACAGGAATTTCTTTCGAGCGCCAATACGGAATGCCCATGTCTACATTGACAGATATTACTTTGCTATCATTGAGAAAAAGCTCTAATTCCTTGTCGCCAGCTAGTGTTTCAACAAAGAAAGTTGTTGATTTAACTAAGTTTTTTTCATAAGCGAACTTTCCAACACAACGTATAGCATTACCGCACATTTGTGCTTCTGAGCCATCGCTATTGAACATGCGCATGCGAACGCTTGCTTTGGCTGAATTTTCGGGAGGTAAAATCAGCACAAGACCATCTGAGCCTATACCTTTATGTCTATCACTTACAATTTGAGCTATGCGAGAAGGATTTTCAACCTGCGTTTCAAAACCGTTTATATACACATAGTCATTTCCAGCGCCGTGCATTTTAACAAATTTCATAATCTTATTCCTTATCTTTTGTAACATGAGAAAAAGGATAGTCGCAAGCATGCTTTTTGGCAAGTAGAGAATATACTTGCATAAAAATTCAAAATTTGAAAAAAAAAGACTTTTTTTTAAAAAAAAAGAAAAATTAAGAATATTGCTGAATTTTTTGAGTCAATTTTAGAAAGTAGGTGAAAAATAAAGTGCATTTCCCATGAAAAAAGCACAATTTTAATATAATAAATTTTTTTAAAAAAAATGAAAGTTTTTATATTGATATAGGTAATGAGCTAAAAATATATGTTTATCGACATGTATTATGTGCATAACGACACATTTACAGAATAATGCTTTTATATCAGAATGGCTATGTGAAATGAAAAATATAGATTATAGCAATAGCAATATTTAAAAAAGCGAGGTATATATGTCAGACGATAGTTACACAGAAGTCACTAGTACTAATTGGTTGAGCCGTATAGGGAATTCATTTAAGGGCATAGTTGTAGGTCTTATCATTATTCTTGCTAGCTCGTATATGCTTTATTGGAACGAGGGGCGATCAGTGCAACGTGCAGGTGCAATTGGTGAAGCTGAACTTGTCACTATTGATATGCCTGATATTACCAAAGTTGATCCTAGTTTTAATAAAAAGCTTGTCTACGCTATGGGCGAGGCTAAGTCTAATTCTGTACTCAAAGACAGCCTTTTTGGCGTAAGCACAACGGGCATTGCTCTTGATAGAGAAGTTCTTTATTATCAATGGGTTGAAAAATCTCAAACAAGGACAGAAAAGAAAGTTGGTGGTGGCGAGGAAAAAATCACAACCTATACTTATGAAAAACAATGGGTAGATTCACCTGTGCTTTCATCTAATTTCAAGAAAATTGAAGGACATACAAATACAGTTATTATGGAAATTCCTGCTGAAGATGAAACATTTTATGCGAATAATGTAAGTTTTGGTGCATATACTCTTTCAAATCAACAAGTTCGATCAATTTCAAATGCTCAAGATTTACCTTTAGAACTTTCAAGCGAAGAATTGAAAAATATTGAGCGAAATCTTGTTCCTGCCCCCTATATTCTTAATGCATTTGGACAACCTAGCAATCAAAGGTCGCTTGAACCAAGAGTGAAAGTATATGGTAATGAACTTTATTTAGGTTTGAATTCAGCTTCTCCGCAAATTGGTGATATGAAAGTTGCCTTTACCAAGACGCCAGATACAAAAATCTCAATTATTGCAGAAGTTAATGGCAATACTTTTGCTCAATACATAGCTTCAAATGGCGGTAGATTTTCAGAACTTTCAAGCTCGCAAAGATCAAAGGAAGAAATGTTCCAAGGCGCAAAAAATGCAAATAGTTTCCTTACTTGGGGATTGAGAGGCTTAGGTGTTTTCTTAGTTTATGCCGGACTAGCAATGGTTTTAGCTCCTTTATCGGTTATTGCAGATGTTATTCCACTTCTGGGAAATATCGTTGGTGCAGGCACAAAATTAGCTGCGGGCTTGATTAGTGTTGCATGGTCATTTGTTATCATTGCAATTGCTTGGATACGCTTTAGACCTATGCTTGCAATTATATTGATTGCTATTGCTCTTGCGGCACTCGGCTTTGCTTTTTGGAAAGGGAAAAATAAGAAAGCAGAAGTTGCTGCTCCTGCTGAAAATCCAGTAGAAGAATAGCATTACATACTTGTATCTTATTAAAATATTAATAGTATTTTTTCATAATCTCCTAAAAAAGCACCAAAGAAATTATTTTACAATAAATCTTTGGTGCTTGCCTCCTAAAATTCGTGTTTAGAGTAGGTTTAATAATCTTCTTCGTCGCCCTTATTAACACCAACCATCATTTGAATGTAAACCATAAGTTCTTTATAAGATGAAACATAGAGCTTGCTATAAATATTCCTATTGTGTGTGCGTATGGTATTTATTGAAACATTCAAAGCTTCTGTAACTTCTTGGGTGGTCATTTTTTTCATATAAAGTTCAAAAACCTTTCTCTCAGTTTTTGTAAGCGTACTTAATTGTTCTATAAATGTCTGATATTGATGATTTTTTCTATGCTCTAACGATTCTTTCAATTTTGCTTCTTTTGTTTGAATATATTCAATTAAATGATTAAATTCTAAAATATCTGAATCTGTTTCCTTACCTTCTTGAATGTTTTTTATGCTTTCAAGCACTGGTGAAGACACACTGTTGACAAAATAATAGGATAAGAAAAAGGCAAGAAGTGAAAAAATGATTAAGGAAATTGCAATGAAGATATAATGATCTAAAATGAGGCTTTCTTCAATGTTTTTTGGCAACATAGCAACAATATGCCATGTGTTCTCATTATCAACTAATTTAATAGAAGAAGGATTAAATGGTATTTCTTTTGCTACAAATTTAAAACCATTATTCTCAAAAATATCATAAAATCTGTCATTTCCTAATGTGTATTTATCGCCACTATGCGCTTCCAAAAAAGAATTGCCATGTGAAAAGTGCTTGTCTAAGACAAATTGAGTGCTATTGTTGTCAATTCTTCTTAAGGCTAAAAGTCCGCTGATGTGCTCAATCGACGGCATTATGCCACGATGTGATAAATTATAGAGTAGGGAGCTAATTTCAAGTCCGCACACACCAAAAACTTCGCCATTTTTGCCCACAAGTGGCGTGACTAATAAAATAACTCTTTCCCAAGTATTCTTAATATAATGAGGTTCTAAAAATGAATATCTTTTATTAAATGGAATGGCATCATATTTTTTTGCGAATGCACTAGATACAGTTTCAGCCTCATCAAATTCCATTTCCCACATATTGTGCATTTCTATCTTATGATAGTCTGCAAGTTCTGGTAAGCCTCTTAATAAAAATATTGTTGGATCAATGTCGTTGAAGTTATCAAGATTACTTATTTTTAAATAAACGCCACTATAACTTTTGGCTGTTTGTGCTAAAGAAGAATTAATTGTTGTATTAAAAGTTACAAATGCCCCGCTCGATTTTGAAACTAATAATGAATCTTTAAGAATTTTACTTGCATTTTCTTCAAGTTCGGCAATAAGTTCTTTATTGTCTGTAACATCTTTGAAAGATTTGATATTGTTTCTTTTTAACGTCTTTCCTATCTCAGCTACGAGAGATTTATTTAATTGAATGCCATAAGCGGCTATGTTATCAAATTGATAATTTACACTTTCTTCATAATTTATTAAATAATTGTCTAAAGCTTCAGATATTTCATCTCTAGGAATGTCAAAAACATCAAAGAGATAAAAGAAAGGCAATACGCATAAGAGCAACACCATAATGAGAGCGCAAAAACTCCACAATAGGCGTAATTTAAGCGGATATTGCCTTGGTATCATAGCTAATAGTTTGCGCATTATTCTCTATCCTGCATGCTCACTTCAAATTCTTGTTGTAATTGAATAAAAGATTGTTCAATTAATTCATTTAAAAATGCTTCATTTTGCGTTTCGCTTTGTAACCAAAGAGCATTATTCTTTGCAAGAACTATGCGTAATGCTTCGGGAAAAGCTTGCTCAATATCGCCATAGGTAGCGAACGAAGGCGCAGTAACAAATGAGTTTTCATCATAAATTTTTACAACTGCTTCATAGAGAGATTTAAAGCGCTCTCTTGGAAATTCAAAACTATCAATATTGTTATGTAAATTTTCAAATTCACTAATTCTTACAGGCATATAACCGCCATACATAGCAAATTCAAGGTTGATGCCATCAGAAGTTATCCATTTTACAAATAAAGCAGCTGCTTCTTCTTTTTTCTTTGTTGATTTAAGTGCTGCAATGCCAGTACCACGCTGAAGAGCAATTCTGCTACTTTCAGCAAAATAAGGCACAGGAAGGGCTTTCACTTTTAATGGGGTTGTTGAATTATCTGAGTGTGTTACGGAGTTTTTAAAGTAAAGTACGCTTGCTGTTGATTCAACGCCAGCAATGGCTTTATCTATCATAATTGCTTTTGTTGAATAACCAGGCATGAGGCAAACATGGCCTAAAATACCAGCTCTTATAAGCGGGCGCATTACTTTTTCAAAGTAGAGATTATTCCAATCTATTTCATTATTTTTGAAGATAGCAGTGCCAAAAGCTTCCATGCTTATCATAGGATAATGAATCCAATCATCATACATAAAGAATGCTTTGCCGCCTGACCATGTGTAATAGGCTTCAATTGTTTGGTAAAGACTTTCCCATGTTGCTAAGTCATTATAGCTATGGCCAGTTTCTTGGGCGAATTTTTCATAAACATTTGCATTAATAAATAAGGCATTTGAAGATTTTGCAAGAGGAAAAACAAGGAGTTCATCGCCAAATGTTCCTTCTTCAAGAAATGTAGGAACAAAATCTTTTAATTCTTCATCTGAAAAATATTTTTTCCAATCAAGAGCTATATCTCTGCCCATGGCTTCAAGTGTTTTGGGGTAAGCTACAAAAATATCAGGCAAATCGGGAGCTCCAACTTCATTTGTTGCCGCAGAAACAAGCGCATCATGGATAGCTGTTGAATTTGAAATTGATGTAACTGTAATTTTAACACCATTTTCTTTGCCTACAGTTTGATTGAACCTTTCAATAATTGAATTCATTGGAGAATCAATTTGCGCACCATAAACATGCCATATGGTAAGAGCAGTCAATTCTTTTGATGAATTGTTAGAAGAATCACAGGCAGAAAGGCTTGAAAAACATAGAAACAAAAAAGCAGAAAGAAAAAGCATTTTAAATTTTTTCATCATACACCACACTCATTTAATATCATAATTATAAATTATTCAACACGATTAAAACAAAGAAATTTTCATAATAACTTCTGTCATAATGGTAATAATAATGAATATTGATGAAATTGATGAGGTTTGAAATATTCATCAATATTGATAAAATATTCATTGTTTAAGGCTTTATTTCTCACTATTCAGTTAGATGATTTTATTGTTTTGTAAATAAAATTACTAATATGAATGCAATTATAACAAGAATCAATTTTTTTTTCAAGTGGAGATTTTAAACATTATTTTAATTCTTTTAGAAGCACAGTCTAATAGTTATGTAGTTAAAGAAAAATACTGAAAGAAATTTTCTCTTCCAGTATTTTATAAAAGTTTTCAACTCACTGTAAAATCATAGGGAGGGTTATTTTCTTAGAGTGAGTTAAACAATTCTTAATAATTTCCTAAATAGTGTGGAATCATTCAAACTAAAGACTCATGTCAATTCTATTCTTTTATTTTACTCTTAAGTTTTTGTTCTCTTTTATTGATGTGTGGTGTTTTTTGTTTGCAAAAATAAAGTGTTGCATGAAATCCTGTTACATTTTAACCCATTTGCTGCCAATAGAGAAAACTGCTAATTCCATTAAATTTCTGCACCCTGTCTTTGTGCGCATGTTTTCAAGATGTCTTTTTACAGTTCCTTGGCTTATTGAAAGTTGCTCGCTTATTTCTTTGCTATTACGTAAATGACAAAGTAATGCAATGATTTCATGTTCTCTTTCAGTATAAGGACATTCCATTACCTCAAAAATGCTACTGCTATTTAAATCACTGTAATTTGTATAACTCATTATTACACTCCTTCTAATCATTTAAAGCCTAAAAATAAATGTTTCTCTATATAAGCATCACTATGATAAAAAAATTACAGATTTTCTAAAATAAATAAACATCTCAAGAATGATTTTTTGAGAAAATTTCAATTTAATTTAAAATAAATTTTCATTATGATGATGAATTTTTCTATGGTGATGAAATTTATTTTTTCTCATCACTATGATGATTAGAAAAAATAATATTGAAATAAATAAAATGGTTATGAATTGTTAAAATTGATAAGCTAAGGTTGTTTGTTATTGTTTGATAGTATTGTTTGAAGTTAAATCATAATTTATTTTTATATGAAAAAA
>CAYJDN010000067.1:0-6172 GCA_964368925.1 uncultured Desulfovibrionaceae bacterium
GTGGAGTCCATGCCTTTAAAAATTCCACACTCCCACAAGACTTTAATGAGTAGAATAAGTGCGCTTACCTAAACAGTCAAGCTTCCATTAAATCACGTAAAGCGTGAACTGTAAGCAAAATAACAAAACTCTATACCCAAATAAAAATTGGCGATTTAGAAAATCTAGTGCTTGCACGTAGATTCCTAAATCGCCAATTTTTCATACGGGTTTCCAAAGGGGTTGCAACTCCTTTGGCCGTCGGAGACAAAAAAAAGAAAAAATACTATATATAGTTAAAAGCCAATCCCCATTTTTAGTCCAAAATAAAAATTTTCTCTTTTAGCTTCTGTCCACTGTGCACCCAAATCCAGTTGAGTATAGAAAGAATTTTTGTGATTTAGGCGCATACTTGCTTGCAAATTGAGAAAATCGCTTGCGAACACGTCGGTTTTGCTTGTAAAAGTTGGACTATAGCCAATAAAAGAACTTTCTGTTGTGTATGCACTTTCAATAAATTCGTGTTGCCATGCAAGTAGGAAGTCGAAATCTATATTAATTGTATTAGTGATATGGTTTGTAAAAAGTAGATGAAGACCGAGGGCACTTTTTAGGCTGAAATGATTGGTAGCACCAAGGCTTATAGAACTTGCACCACCGCCATGCTCTTGAAAACTTGGACGGTATAAATGAGAATATTCAAGCCAGAAAAGAGGGCTAAGAATGGCGCTGGAAAATGTGTAATCCTTACCTATTCCCAACATTGTCCCTGCGACAAAATCTTTGTAAGTTGCTGAATTTATGCGCATATAATTATTAATTTGAACTAAACGCTGCATTTCATGCTGAGTGACATTCACTCTTGCTTGCCCAAGAACATAAGTATTGTCCCAATGCCTTGGAGAATAGTAGCCTTGCACGCCAAAAGAATAATTTTCATGCTCATCTTTTGCGCTATGATTGCTTGTGCTTGAATTGCCCTGCGCCATACTTATATGAACACCATTCGTCAACCCAGATGGCCAATTATAATCAAAACCTGTGACAAAAGCCGAACTTTCTGCGCTATAACCAGTGAAACGAGAACTGCTCGATTGATGCGTTTTACTGCCTAATACTTGCCCCCAAACATTTATACTCTTCTGTGTGGCGCTTGCAGGTATGCGATCATCTAAAGAGGACAATAGGGTAACATTTTGATTTTTATTGCTAAAATGCTTATTTTCATCATTTAATAACATAACTTGCGTGAGATATGAATTTAATAATTGCTGATGACTGAAACTGTTTTGAATGAGAATGTCGTATTGAGTTGCGCTCAAATCTTCAAGGGCTTGACTTATCTGCGTTCCATCACTCGAAGAAAAATCAAGAGCTGTGATAAGCACTTGCATATCATCTTGTGCAAGATTCGCTACAGAAGACAAAGCATTTCCAATATTTAGAGCTGTAGCGCTTTGGGCATAACGACTATAGGCGTCATTCTTTCTTTGCATATCTATCTGATATTTTTCAGGGTTAAGACTTGTTGCAGTAAAGGTGAGAGAGGGAGAAATTTTCTCCACGCCTATCTCGTCAAAACTGCCTTGAGGAGTAATTCCCGCATATATCGAATATACTTGGCTAAAATCTTGAGCATAATAGTCTGTTATCGGGCTAAAAAGTAGTGTACCATCAATAGTGGAAGAAGACTTATAAGTTACAAGCTTCCCATTATTGCCTGCTTTGTCGAATTTTATGCGCAAAGTAGCGCTTGGATCTTGCGTGTAGGTGGCGACGGTTAATGTATTATTTTTATTTGTTATTATATTGGATTGTCCAAAATATCCAGGCTCTACAATGCCCTTATTTATGAGATTTTCTGTGATTATTCCATTGCCACTAAGTGTGCCTTGTGAACGCACGACAATATCAGAAGATGTCAAAATGCCACCACTGCCATCTTCCCTTTTTGCTATTGTAAGTATGCCATTTTCAACAACAGTTGCACCAGAATACGTATTAATCCCTGAAAGAATGAGCTGCCCTGCTCCTGTTTTTATGAGTCCTAAATCTTTATTTTGTAGAGCTAGAGCCGTACTATTGTGCGAACCTGTGCTTTGATAGTCTTTATAATGATAATTGTCATTCCACTGAACTTGTGAAATATCATTTGAAAATTCAGCTACATAGCCTTGTGTATCAAAATTTTCAAGAGCATAGCTCGTTTTCAATTCATCTATATACATAGCATTTTGACTTGTCATACGATTTGCGTCAAGCTCAGCAATGCCATTTATCGCCTTGCCTACATCTAAAATCCCTTGCCCAAAAACCTCTTCTTTTGTGGCACTATCTATGATAAGATTGCCAGAATACACAAGATTAACCATAGGTTCAAGCCCTGCCCCAATAGAATCAAAGGCCTCAGGATTAGCTGCATACATGGCTCGGACATTATCTTCGATTTCTTCATAAGTAAGCGTATTATAAGGGATTTGCCTGTCAACATAAGTGACTAATAAATAGAAGTCGCCTAACACACTCGCAGGCACAAGCTGAATAATATATTCTGGCGGGGTGAATGAAGAATTAGCCGTCGTTAGGACGCTATCAGCTAACTGCTTGCCTGTTAACCATGGGTATTTTTGCTGAACTAAAGCTAAAGCACCCGTCACAAGAGGCGCCGCCATAGATGTTCCACTACTCAAAACATAGCTATTGTCAGTAGCATAAGCCGAATTTATCAAAGTTCCGGGCGCAAACAAAGTCCATAGTTCTGAACCGTTCGCCTGATTGCTAAATAAGCTAAAAGCCCCCGTATCAAGCGACAATTCACCATTTGCAGCCCTGTGAATTTGACTGCTGTCTAAAGAACCTACAATAATCCAATTGCTTAACTCCGTCCCTAGATAACGTGGTAAAAGCTTTTCATAAGCCGAAGTGGGTAAACCATCATTGCCCGTTGAAAAAACAAATAATTTCGATGGATTATCTATAGCATACAGCCCTAGTTCATATGGAATTGGCGTATTATATTCCATTTCATAATAAAAATCATCTAAACTATCGTAATCAAAAGCTTTTAATGATAATTTTCCTTGAGTTGAACTGTTAGGACTTAATGAATTTAAATCTTCTGGAAGATAAGGAAAATATGAAGTACCCCAACTATTATTTACAATGTCTACAGATGGATAAAGCCTAAAATATTCTTCAAAATCTATATAAATTGGCTGACTTGTACCATTCTTCGTGTCAAGAAAAGTCATAGTGTATAAATGCGCATCAAAAGCAATGCCATGAATGCCAACACCATCACGATTTGCAGCAATAATACCCGCTACATGCGTACCATGAACGCTTTCATTCCAATTAGGCAAAAAAGCTTCGCCCGAAGTCAAAAATGGAGGCATAGTGGTAATACTATTAGTAAATTCAGGATGATCCGTGCGAACACTTGTGTCAAAAACACCTATACTCACACCAGAACCAGTATAGCCTAAATCATAAGCCCTTTGAGCATTGATAATATCCAAAAAATGAGCACTATTTTGAGCTTCTGTCGCATAGTCAACAGCATAAGCCTTTGAAATAAATATCATAAAGCTTATCGTTATATATAAAATACGATAGACATTTTTTTTCATAAAAATCTCACTCAAAATCCTAATTCTGGAGCGTTTTCAGTTCAACTATACAATATAACACTATAAGACTATAGTCAATTGTTTGTAATTTTATATAATATAGACAAATCATTAGTAAATGCTATAACATTCGGCTTGACGACTAAGCTTAGGTAAATTATAATTATCTCAAAGCTTTATTGTGACATTCAGACAAGTATTTATAATATATGGCTTTAACTCAATTGAAAATATAGCGCTGGAGGTGAATAATATAATGTATATACAAGATATTCGCTTAAATAATTTTCGCTCTGCAAATAATTTATCTATAAAATTACACAAAGATATCAATGTTTTCGCTGGAATAAATGGAGTTGGAAAAACAACAATACTTGATGCTTCCGCTATTTTATTGTCGGAAGTAGTCAAAATCTTTGATAATAATAAATCTGCTTTGCAATTTTCAATAAATGATATCAATAATCAAGCAGAATACGCCTCTATTGCAATACATCTAAAAGATGGACAGAGCCTACATAAAGTAGCGCTAAATATTAACCGTAATTCCAACGCCTTAGCGCAATCGCTCAATGAAATGCAAAACTATTGGACGCAAAAATTAAACAATGTAAATACAAGCGCTTGCAGTGTAAACATTCCCCTATTTGCCTATTATCCAGTTGAAAGAGCCGTTCAAGCAAGCTCCATAGAAGTGCAGCATGAACACAATTTTTCCGTTTTAGATGCCTATACAAATTGCCTTGATGGCACAACAACTTTCAAGGCTTTCTTTGAATGGTTTAGATTGCGTGAAGATTTAGAAAATGAAAATAATCGACGTTCTAAAACTTTCAATACTGACAAGCAGTTAGACTACGTACGCAAGGCATTAAGCATCTTCATGCCACAACTTTCAGATATACATATTCAGCGTAACCCCCTAAGAATGGTAGCAAAAAAAGAAGATAAAGAAATTTATATCAATCAGCTTTCAGATGGCGAAAAATGCCTCTTTGCACTTATTGGCGATTTAGCAAGGCGCTTGGCAATAGCTAATCCCATGCGTGAGAATCCGCTTGAGGGCGAAGGAGTTGTACTTATTGATGAAATTGATTTGCATTTGCACCCATCTTGGCAACAAATGATTATCCCTCGCTTGCGTGAAACATTTCCAAATTGTCAATTTCTCCTGTCCACACATTCGCCACACGTTCTTACACATCTTGAAGCAAAGAAAGTATTTATGCTCGACATGCAAGACGGCGATATGATTGCAGATAATCCACGTAGTATGTATGGGCAAACAAGCGAAAGCATTTTATTGTCGCACCTTGGTTTGCAAACAACTAGACCACCGCATATTAGCGAATTATTACAAAGTATTTATATTGATATACAAAATAAAGATTTGAGCAAGGCTAAAAAGAAAGTAAGCAAACTCGAAAAAGCAATCGGCGATGATTCAGAATTGTCAAAAGCAAGAGCCCTCATTCAACGCATGGAGTTGATTGGAAAATGAAGCATATTATAAAGAATGCAGAACCAAGCTCTTTTATTGCATGGAAGCAATATAAAACAACAAAGAAATGGAGCAAGCTAAAAAAAAGCATGAAGGATAAACTTCGTGACGCCCTGCTTGCTGAACAAGGCGGGATCTGCTGTTATTGCGAAGTTGAGCTAAATAAAAATTTTTCGCATATAGAACATATTGTTCCACGAGCATCAAATAAATCACTCACTTTTGAATATTCTAACCTCCTTTGCTCGTGCCAAAAAAATCTGCCTAAAGGTACTCCCCTACAATGCGGAAACGCTAAAGGCGCTGTTTTTAATAGCAAATCATTTATTTCACCGCTTGAAGAAAATTGTGAACAATTCTTAACCTATACAAGCGATGGCCGTGTGCATGGCAGAACTGTAAGAGCAAAGAATACAATAAAATTACTCAACCTCAATGAAGCCAATCTTGTAAAAAAACGTGAACACCTTATCGATTCTTTCAATGATCCCAGCCTTAGCCACGAAGAAATAAAAGAATATACAAAAAAATACCTCACTAAAAAAAAGAATGGCAACTATAACGAATTTTGGACAACTATCAACTTCATGTTCAATAATTAGATTCTTATATTTTTTATATATTACAGTAGCTTGCATTCAAACAATATATAGATATTGCTTCAATTCAAGATAGAAGTGAAAATGTAAAATATAATGTCTAAATTATAGCATTTTCATAAACAATTTGTAATATACAAATAACAAAACAATATGACAAAATACACATATGAAACGATGCAATAAATTGCGATATACACAAGTAAAATCTATTAAGAATGATTCCTATATCCTTATTAACAATTAGAAATAAATGAAGATTAGCTTTTTGAAATGTAGAACTTTGAAAAGATACGTTACAATAAAGTCTTAACTTTCTATTGACACTTTATAATTATAGGCTTATGTTTGAAGTATATACAATGGTTGTATATGTTAGTGAAGAAATTTGATAATTCTAGTTTTTTTTAGAAGTCCAAAACATACTGCCTTTCAATTTACAAGACCTTTATAAATTATAGTTA
>CAYJDN010000067.1:6182-8395 GCA_964368925.1 uncultured Desulfovibrionaceae bacterium
TAGTTTTATAATTCAAAGAAAACACATAACTTACAAAGTATGTGTTTCATCAGCTTATAAATTCACGATTTTACCTAATTTAGCTTTATGCCAAGCCTAAAGGACTGAATATGTTACCGCAATATTCTCGTACTGCATACGATAATCAAATCGATCATAGATATAATGTTCCAAGTTATGAAAAATTTCTCAATGATTCCCAAGAAAAGAATTTTGACAAAATTTGCATGACAGAAATTGTCAATGCTGATTTGATGATTGCTAGCTTTGGTGAAGAAAAATACGCACATGGTGTATCCGATGTCTTGAACGACATTCAGACTGCGCTCAAGAGTATTGGGCTTGAGAACCTTGTATATGTATATGTTTTTTCATACAATAACTTCATTGTCACAACAAATGCAGCTATAAGCGACAAAGATTTTGAAAAACTTATGCTTGGTTTCTATCAACAATATGAATTATCAACATCACAAGCAACTGAACTTGCTGGTATTTCACGCTTTGTTCTCGTTTTTGGTAAAGATGATATGATTGGTAGAGCAAAAAGTACACTCTATTTCTACAGACAGTCACAAGAAAATTTCATCATCTCTACAAATGAAAAAGAAATCATGCACAGAGAATTTACCGAAAATGTTGAAATTTTTGAATTATTAAATTATGCAATCAAGCATGATACTGTTGTGCCCTACTATCAAGGCATTTTAGACAATGCAACTGGAAAAATCACAAAATACGAAGCACTTATGCGTATTTATGATAAAGATGGCAAAATATTTAGCCCTGGAATATTTTTAGATGGTGCAAAATCATTTAAAATTTACCACCTCATTAGTAAAATGATGCTCGATAAAGCCATGACAGAATTTGAAAATATGCCTTTTGAATTGGGCTTGAACATCTCGCTCTACGACGTTCTATCAGCTGACTTCAAAGAATGGTTTCTAGAAAGAATCAAAAACCACCCAAATCCTTCACAGCTCACTGTTGAATTTGTTGAAACAGAAAATTACAATTCAGATAAAGTCTTAGTTGAATTTCTCACTGAAGTAAGAAAAGCTGGCTGTAAGATAGCTCTTGACGACTTCGGCTCTGGCTATGCGACCTACTCCGCTGTAATATCGCTCAAGCCAGATTTCATCAAAGTTGACGGCACAATCATCAAAGATTTGATCACTAATCAAGAAAACAAAATTATTCTCGATTCAATTTGCTATATGGCAAGACTCATTAATGCTAAAATAGTTGCTGAATTTATTGAATCTGAAGATATCCAACAAGTTGTTTTATCATGCAATATTGAACAATCACAAGGATATTTGTTCTCAAAACCACGCCCATTATCTGAAATTAGTTTAGAAAAATAGTTTATCTGTAAGAATAAAAAATTTAATTATTTTATTAAATCAATACGTTATAGGTAGACGACAGTATAGTCTTGAGTATGTTTATAAATTCATTCTTTATACTTAGTTATTTCTAAGTCAAAATTAATAATGGAATTTTGCTTCTTTTCATAATTCTTTATGTTATCAATGATTAAGCTAAAATGTTATACTAAACTTAACGCTCACTAATACCAAAGTTAAGATTGACATTTAGTCAATATCATATTATTTACACTAAATAACATTTAAGAAGATATTTTATGGCGCACATATTTAAAGAATACGATATTCGTGGTATTGCAGAACAAGATTTTGATGCAAATTTTGTTTACAATCTTGGAAAAGCATTAGCCACATACTACAAAAAACAAGACATACACACTTGCGCTATCGCAATGGATTGTCGTGTGACTTCGCCTATTTGCCTAAAATCCTTATCAAACGTTTTCTTTAAATTTGTCACATTAATTGCTCATAAATCTAATACCGTAACCATATAAATATTGCAGCGATATGAAACCTATCCTTGTCCATTTACATATCTTCTACCATGAGTTATGGCCTGAATTTAGAGAAAAGCTCTCAATTCTTGAGTCATATCCATATGATTTACATGTAACATTGACAAAAGTGAACGAAGATTTACAACAAGAAATTCTTACAATAAAACAAGATGCACACATACATATATTAGAAAACAGAGGTTATGATATTTGGCCATTTATATATGTACTTAATCAAGCAAATCTTAAGGATTACAGTTATATTGTAAAGCTACATACTAAGAAAAATATTGTAAAACCAGATATTTTTGTAAACAAA
>CAYJDN010000068.1:0-8370 GCA_964368925.1 uncultured Desulfovibrionaceae bacterium
CTGAAAGTTATGCTTGAATTATCAATTTTTATCTTGTTGATATTTATACGATTTTTCGCATCTTCCATGGCTAATTTGACAATAGTTTGAGCGCTTTCTGCTACATTTTTGTTTTGCTCAAACAAATCTAAAATTGGTTTTATTGCTGGATTGTAAATTTCATTTGAAGCCTTTGCTATTATTAAACTTTCTTCTAGAACATAAAGCAATTCTTTTGGCGCATTTTTCAATTGTCCATTTTTATTCAATTCAAAAAGTGCAGAATTTGCATTATGTCTAGAAAAAATAGCTTCAAGCCTTTCTACTTCCTGCATAGCATGATTAAATGCCTCTAGCATGGCGTTTTGCGAATTATGACGAGCTGTAAAGCTTAGCAAAGTACCCATTGCTATATAGCTTTGTTTTGTTATTTTTGCATCATTACTTGCTTTTGCATTTTTGGTAAAAAATCTTTGTAACATATTATTCTATTTTCGAAAAAAAATAGCCTGAATCTTATTCAGGCTATTCTATATTTCATTATTGTTCTGATTTTACTTCCACATTCTCATCAGTTGGCGAAGCTGCGGCTCTTTCAGCCGCTTTAGCGGCAGCTTTAGCCTTTGCCGCTTCAATTGCGGCGGCTTTTTTTGCTTTCTTTTCTTCTTCACTTTCTTCAGTTTTTACATCTGTTTCTTGATTTTCTTTAGCTTCTTGAGCTTTTTGAGCATCTTCAAGCACTTTTGCATAATCTTCTAAACTATACAAAGATTTGAAAATATTTCTCTTACAAGCACTTACACAAGCTTTTTCACAAGAATCGCCATAGGCTAGGCAAGTAGCGTGGTCAATTTTTATGATATTATCTTGCAAAGAAACGGCCTTAGCAGGGCATTTTTTTATACATAAAGTACAAGAAATACAGCCTACTTTACATACGTCAGTAACTTCTTTTGCTTTCTTTTGTGTAGAGCAAAAAACCATAACTCTCGCACGCTTAGGAGTAAGTTCCAACAAGCCTCTTGGGCAAGCGTTTACACATTTACCACAACCAGTACATATAGAAGTATCTACACGCACAAGCATATCTTTAAGTCCTAATGCACCAAAAGGACAAACTTTTACACAATCGCCTAATCCAAGACAAGAATAAGGGCATGCGTCAATACCGAGTCCTGAACCCAAACTTGCAGCAGAAGCGCAAGATGGGAGTCCTTGATATTCAAAACGCTGAACAACTTCGCCCTCAATTTTTTCACAACGGCGCACGGCAACAAGAGGATCTGCTTCACTTACAGCTTTACCAGTAAGTTCGCCAACGGCAATAGTTGTATCCGCTGAACCAGCAACACAAAGCGAAGCAGGGACATTTGGATCGGCAACAACTGCGCTTGCGTACCCCTCGCAACCAGCATAGCCACAACCGCCACAATTTGCTCCAGGTAACACGTCAAGAACTGCCTCTACACGAGGATCTTCTTCAACATAGAAAACCTTAGACGCCACAGCAAGTATTAAACCTGCAACAAGCCCAACCCCAAATAATATAAGCACAGAATAGGTAAGCATAGTATTTCCTTAAATCATACCTTTAAAAGCCATAAATGAAAGCGACATCAAACCTGCCATAATCAAGCCAATAGGTGTACCGACTAAATTGCGTGGAACTCTTGCAATATCCAAGCGTTCACGAATACCAGCCAATAAAACTAAGGCAATAGCAAAACCAGTACTTGAGGCAACAGCATAAAGTATTGAAGTCATCAAGCCATAGCCTTCACGTTGCACGAGCAATGCCACACCCATAACCGCACAGTTTGTAGTGATGAGCGGCAAAAAGATCCCTAAGGAGCTATAGAGTGGTGGAATCATTTTCTTTAGAAACATTTCAACAAATTGCACTAATGATGCAATCACGAGAATGAAGAATATTGTTTGTAGATATTCAAGCCCGAAGGGCACTAAGAAGAAAGCCTGTATAGCCCATGTAAAGATGGTGGCAAGTACCATAACGAATACAACAGCTCCGCCCATACCAAAAGCAACACCTTTTTCTTTTGAACAGCCAAGATAAGGACAGTTACCAAGATATTGCGCTAGAACAATGTTATTTACAAAGATAGCTGAAATAAAAAGTTGAAAAATATCCATAACATTTCCTTATTTTTTCATCATAAGTGAGGTGCAATTTCTGCAAGAAGTACAGCCCATAATCAATGGTTCTGGAGCGTCTAAGCCTTTACGTCTTGCTTGAATATAGTTGATAAGGTTCATAAGAGCCAAGATAAGTCCTAGACTGATAAATGCGCCTGGCGCTTCAATCATAACTTTGAATGGCACGAACCAATCGCCAAAAATAGGAGTTCCAAATAATGTGCCTGCACCTAATGATTCACGCACAGCGCCAAGGAAAGTTAAAGAAGCAGCAAAGCCAATTCCCATACCTAAACCATCGGCAATTGAAGGAAGTATTGGATTTTTATAGGCAAAGGCTTCACCTCTACCAAGGATAAGACAGTTTACAACAATAAGAGGTACGAAAATACCTAATTGTAAATAAAGTGGATACATATAGGCTTGCATAAGCAATTCAACGGCAACAACCAAGGTTGCTGAAATTGCAATAAAGCAAGGAACACGTACTTTCTTAGGGATAATTCCACGTAAAAGAGAAATAAGCGCATTTGACGCTGTAAGAACGAAGATAACCGCCATTCCCATACCAAGCCCGTTAGAAGCAGAAGAAGTAACCGCAAGCACTGGGCAAAGTCCTAGTACGAGGCGAAAAGGTGGAAGTTCTTTCCACAATCCTTTACTAAATTCTTTCCATAATAATTGAAGCATATCAGATAATTCCTTTAATTCTATTTGTAATGACAAGTAGATTGAAAGTTATATTAGTTAAATTCAGCAATCAAAGTATCTTTCAAAGCAAGATATTCTTTAGAAGCCTTTTGCACAGCTGCAATAGTGGCCGCTGAAGAAATAGTTGCACCAGCTAGGGTGTCGATAGTGCCGCCGTCAGAGCTTGGTGCTACTGTTGCGCTGTCTACGCCAACAAATTTATTTGTAAAAAAAGAATCTGTAATACGTGAACCAATACCAGGAGTTTCCTTCGTAGTAGTTACACCAATACCAATAAGACTATTATTTTCAAGATTGAAACCAACCATAATGCCCAAATCTCCGCCATAGCCAGCAGAAGAATTTTCAATAGCAACCCCTACTAATTTCCCGCCTTGTTTATATGGGAAAACCATAACTTGTTTCCCCTCAAGCTCAAAGGCTTTACGCTCAGCAATAGGGTCGTTATCTGCATAAGGATAAACGGTAACTATAGCAGGTTGTTGAACAAAGGTAAGTACTTGACTTTCAATTTGTGCTGCTGTGCTTGTTTTGAGATATGAGAGCACAAAACCACTCATAGCACAGAACATAGAAAGCACTACAACCATTTTAATCATAGCTGTCATAATTTACTCCATTCCCAAAGGCTTTGGTTTTCTACCTTCAAGTAAAGGCATAATGAGGTTTGCAAGCAATATAGCAAAAGGAACACCGTCAATATACACACCAAAAGTACGTATGAGAATAGCAAGCGCACCCGCTACAAAACCAAAAATAAGCATATTCACTTTTCTGTTTGGAGAAGAAGAAATATCTGTCGCCAAGAAGAAAGCGCTTAATATAGTTGAACCTGTGAATAAGTGGAACATAGGATTTGCATAAGCGCTTGGGTCGAGCATGTAGAACACTGTTCCCAAAAGTAGGAAGCCAGCTAAGAAAGAAAAAGCAATTTCCCATCTAATAACCCAAACAAGACTAAGCAATATGCCCATAGCTAAAAGAACAAAGCCTTGGCTTGCGCCTAAAGCACCGATATGTTGTCCAAACATGAGGCTAGACATAGAAATATTGCTTATGTCATCAATGCCAAAATATCTTAATCGTACTAGTGGATCTACGAAATCTGTAGAAAGTTGTACTAAATTTGGCTCAATTTGTAGTGGAAAAGAAATAAGACAAAGTACATATCCCACAACTGGAGCACATAAAGGCGAAGCCCCTAAGTCACCAAAAGCAAATTTGCCCATAGTAATTGAGAGGAAAGAACCAATAACAATCAACCACCATTCTGCATGAGCTGGCATAAGAAATGCAAAAAGCAAACCTACAAGTACGGCTGAAAAATTATCAATAACTATTTCTCTTTTCATCATTTTTTGGCAAAGAGCTTCAGTTACAACACTTGTAGTAACAGCTAAAGCCATAACTCTAAGCGCTGGCAAGCCCCAAGTCAAAACTGCAAGGATAGCCGCAGGCAAAAGCCCAAGTAATATGAGTGACATATTCCATTTTAGAGTTTTGCCTCTGTGCCAAAAAGGAGCAGAAGAAACGGAAAAAAGTTGTGACGCATTTGAACTATTCATATTTACCTCTCCACCTAATTCACTGATTCTTTTGAAGAACCGCTGTCAGAATTTTCTATCACTTGCTTAATTTCAATTTCTGCATTCTTTTCCATTGTTTCCATTACTGGAATATCAATTGCAGCAGGTTGAAGTTTTATTTTTGCAAGGCGGATATACTGTAATACGGGACGGCGCATAATACATGAGAAACCACAAAGGCCACATTCAACACAGTATTCAGCATACCATTCTTTACATTTTTCAAAATTATTAAATTCTGCATAGCGACTAATCATAGATGGAGATAGCCCAGCAGGACAGTTTCTGTCACATTCGCCACAGTTACAACAAGGGCTTGAGCCTTCTAAATAAGGAACCGTACCATGCTGAATAATGAAGACACCACGCACATATTTAGGAATGCCACGTTCAGGCATAGAAATACTTTCGCCACGAAGAGGGCCATTCAATACTATGCTATCGCCAGCTTCTAGTGGGCAACGCACATGATTTAACAAATCAATAACTCTTGTGCCCTCTTGTATAACATAGTTTGCGCTTCTGCCCGGAGTGCCAAGGGTTACAACTGTTTCGCATAATGGCAAGCCTGTTTCAGCTACACGCCCAATACCCCATAATGTATGAAGATTAACTATGCCAACCTTTCCTTTGTGATCTTTGCCAAGCACTTCTTTTTTCAAAATTGCTGGCACAGAAATAGGATAGATTGGATCTACAAATTTCAAAGTAATATGAGGAAGAGGAGCAAAACGCATACCCTTAGGCAATACTAAGATAATTTCTTTAGGTTTTGCAAGTTTATATTGTAAATCCAAGCCTTTAAAGATAGTGGCTAAATGCACTGTAAGCATAGACTCGGCCCATGTCATACCCGGTTCAGGATTGAGGCCTGAAATAATGAGAGTATCACATGGCTTAGCCATTTGTTGCAAGCCTAATCCAAGATTTTTCAAATTTTGTCTTGCAATTTCAATATCATTTTCAGAAAAAAGAGTTTCAAGTTCTTCTTTTGAGTAGCGTTTTACAACTTTATCTTCTGCGCTTGGTTCTACCACATCAATTTCGATAAAGCGTGGCCCAACTTGAGTGACAACACCCCTTGTTGGCGCAAAAATATTTCCAAATTTTGGATTTTTTGCAACAGCAAGCAAATCGCCTGGATAGATGTCTACACCTTTTTTTAGTGTGTTTTCAACTACATAACCAGTATGTAATACACGTAATTGTGTAACCTTTGGCCCATCGGTGAAAGGCTGCGTTGTATTGTGGGCAAGCCTAAACCTTGGATCATTCAATGTATGAAGTCGTGAAATCATATTATATTTCCTTGAGTAATAGTAGCTATTCTATAAGTGACACTTAGCACAGTCATCTGCTGTATACGGGCCAGCTCCAATTTCTTCGTGGCAACCCATACAACTTAAGTGGAAGGCGTCCATACGGCTTGGAATAAGCTCTGCTGGTGCAACATCTTCATGGCAAGTAATACAAGTCATTTGATCAGAATTGAACTCAAAATTACTGTCTTTTGCCATTTTCTCTTGTGAACTTGTATCATAGTGGCAAGAAGCACAATCAGCAATGCCCTCATCATAATAATCAAAATGGCAAGATTCACATCTAGCATGAACAGCATTTTTCAATGATGGCATAGGATCATCAGCAGGAGTATAGCCTGATGTGTGACAATTATTACAATTCATCGGTTCTGGCTCAATGTCAGTGTCGTGGTGGCAAGTGAGGCAATCCATGCCAAAATCATAGGCATGCATATCGTGTCCCCAATCTGTCTTGTCGAATTGTACGTGATGGCAAGTAGCGCATTGCGCATCTGTTGTATACATACTTTCATGCGTTGCAACAAATTCTTCATCAAATTCAAGACCGTGACAAGAACCACAAGAAATAACGCTCGCTTTCATCGCTTCAACATCAGAAGTATCGGCATCTAAAGGCATTTCATGGTGACAATCTGCACAAGCAAAACCATATGCTTCAGCATGCACAGCATGATCAAATACGACTTCACCGCCAGCATTATCCAATAAAACACGTACAGGTAATACTTCGTCCTTAGCGGGCATAAAATAACCAATAATGGCGACTGCCGCGCAAGCTACAAGTATACTTACGACAGGAATATAACGCTTTTCCAAAGCTGCTCCCCTTTTGCTATAAATAAATATAGCCTATCTTTTTACACATATATTAAACATAAATACACAAAAATAATACATTTGTAAACATTTTTTGAGCTTGTACTTTTTTTCCTTTGTTGCATTTGTCAACAAAACGAAACTATTTCCAATCTTTTCCAACGCTTACATTAAAAAGCCTAATAATTGGTGCAAGTTGAGATCTTTTATATTCTGCATTTTTTATCTTGCTTAGAACATTAAATCTCTCTTCTTCGGTAAAAACATGCTCAATTTCAAAAGGATCTTTTTTTCCTTCAAACAGTTCATAAAGATAGCTGTCCAAAAGAGTATATTCAGGCAAAGAATCGCTGTCTTTTTGATTTGGTGCAAGTTCAGCACTTGGTGCTTTAGTGATTGAATTTTCAGGAATAATTTCAAATTCTTTATAGTTATTATACCATTTCGCTAAAGCGTATACATGAAATTTATAGAGATCGCCCAAGGGGAACAGTCCACCGCAAGAGTCGCCGTATAAAGTACAATAGCCCATGCTTGCTTCTGATTTATTACCCGTAGCAAGTAAGTATGCAGGCAATGCGTTGGCTAAAGCCATTAAAGAAACAGCTCTTAAACGAGATTGTATATTTTGTAGCATCAATTCAGTGTTTTGCTCATTTGCATTATGCTCTTTTGCAATTTCTTTAAATATATCAAAGCTTTCCACGCTGTCTTTAATTGGTACTATATGCGCTGTAATTCCTAAATTTTCAGCAAGTTTTTTTGCATCAGCCACGCTGCCCTCAGAAGAGTGCATAGAGGGCATAATTAAACCTATAACATTTTCCTTACCAATGGCTTCAACAGCTAAAGGGGCGACTAAGGCAGAATCTATACCACCTGACAAACCAAGCACAATCTTACGTAATCCTGAGGCTTTAACATGTACACGTATACCAAAAACAAGAGCATCAAAAATAAGGGGATATATTTCTTTATATTCAGGCGAAAGATAGAATAAATTATCTAATAAAATCGCTGGTTCAAAAGCCTTTGCTCTTTGTGTGAGTTCGCCTTCTTTATTTACATATAAGCTTTGTCCATGAAAGAGATTACCCTCAAAAGCATAGACAGAATTTAAACTAACAACATCTTTTTTCGCTTGTTTTGCGAAATATTTAAAAAATTCTTCCTGTTCTTCTTGAAAAGTAACTGTGAAAGGTTTTTTATTATAATGTATATGAAATTCAGTAGGTAATAATTCTTGTTCTTGAGTAGGGAACGAATTGTAGGAATAAGAAAAAATATGCCCTTGAACTTCAAAAACATTCATTCTTTTAAAAACTAATTCTTCTAATCTACCGTTTCTTATTGAAAAAATTCTTTCTTCTTCATTAAAAATCAAAGTAGTATCGCTTGGTAGAGCATTTTTCAAAATATCTAAAGCTTCTTCTTCTTCTAATGAAAAAAGAAAGGAGGAAGCCGATTTTTTTTGCTCTGCTTTCAAGCCCGTCATTGGCGGACTCAATAAGTCAGCACTTACAAAAATAATTTTCTTATCCTGTGGCAGTGTTTCCAATTGCTCAACTAAAGCAATCGCACGATCAATCAAATTTGCACTTTTCAAATGTGCTTGAATAAAAGCAAACATATCTATCCCCTTTGTTTTAGTAATAAAAAAGATATTGCATTTAAACTAAAATTGCAAGCATGAGCATTTGTCCTAAATCTATTTTAGAGCATTTTTCAAAAGTATTGCGAAAAATGCTCTAAACTCATCATTTGAGTGTAAGCGAAATTGATGAGCAAAAAGCACGAATAGA
>CAYJDN010000069.1:0-8365 GCA_964368925.1 uncultured Desulfovibrionaceae bacterium
TTTGCTTTAATCACTTGTTCGCTAAAGAATTTCATAGTAAAGATTTTGGTGCATTAGCAAAATGGGGGAGGGAAAACATAAACTTTTTTAAAAGTTTTGCTTTTCCTCCCCCAAATTAAAATCCCACAAACATTCTTTATTTCTTTGTGAATGTCCATACACCTTGCCAGTTATCGGGCTGTTCTTCTAGTAGGAATTGCGAGCGTTCGTAGAAGGTATTGTAATATTTCACTTCTGGGAAGTCGGCGGCTAGTGTTTTGAAGTACGCTTCTGCATTCGTGAAATCGCCTTTATTGTATGCTTCACGAGCTATATAAAAGCGTTTAAGCTCTTCGTATTGATTGATATATTCATCTTTTTCGTAGGGGAAACATATTTCGATTGGTTCTGTTTTCCCTTTTACACGAATGTAGTCGATAGGCAAGAAGATTAGATCTGGCACGTGTTCAAATTTGCTTTCTGTGAAGAAGGCTGTTTGGGCTTCTTCGGGATTATTTTTTGAAATTTCGATACAAGCTTGTGCTGTTGTGAGTGAAATAACTGTTTTTACTCCATATTCAGAGCAAAGTGATTCTAGTCTTGAGCTGAGGTTAACGGTATCGCCTATGCAGGTGTAGTCAAGTAATTCTTCACTACCCATGTTTCCAACGTATACTTTACCTGTATGCAGACCAGCGCCCATTCTTAGTGTAATGCCAAATTCTTTTTCTAAATCTACGTTTAATGCGCTAAGGGCTTTTTGCATGTTAAGGCTTGTACGCACTGCATTTAGCTGATGATTTGTGACATCAAGTGGGGCATTCCAAAAAGCCATAATAGCATCACCTATGAATTTATCAACAGTACCTTTTGTTTCTTGAATAAGACTAGTCATAGGAGTGAAGTAGCGGTTGAGCACGCCCACAACGTTTTGCGGTTCTAATTTTTCTGAAAGAGTGGTGAAACCACGTAAATCTGTAAACATAAGAGTAACTTCACGCTCTTCACCAGTAAGAACGACTTGCCCAGATTCAGAAATTTGCTTTACCATTTCAGGCGAAACATAACGGCTAAAGGCCTTACGTAATTGTCTTCTTTGTCTAGATTCTTGCCAAAAGCGCACACCGAGAAGTGAAACCATAATAGCAACAACAGTGACAATAGTGTAGAGGGGCGAGAGGAAGATGCCCATTGTGCTGAATAAGTACCAAGTTGAGCCAATAGAAGATCCAGCAAGTAAGAGTGTGAGTGGTAAATAAACCATTGCTGGAGTGAGTCCGAAAACAAGGGTGGATAAGATACCAAGTGTAATGATTGCAGTAAATTGCGCTAAAGGCGACCATAGAGGTAGGCTAATGGCACGATTAGAAAGAATGGCATCAACAACAGTAGCATGGCTTTCTACACCGGGGTAGATTGGATCAAATGGGGTGGCACGAATATCAAGTAAACCAGGTGCAGAAGTACCGATAAGCAATACTCGGCCTGCTAATTCATCTGGCCCAAGAGTGCCATCTAATACGTCTTTTGCGCTAAAATAAGGATAAACACCACGACCGCCTCTGAATGGAAGATAGAATAAGCCCTGTGGCGAAACAGGAATGCGGTATTTACCAACATGCACAGCCGCAAGTCCGTATGGGCCGCTTTCTAAAGCAAAAGTATTTGTACCAAGACCACGCATAAGCGTGCGTAAACCTAATGAAGCAAAAATACGATCTTCGACCCTTAATACAAGTGGTATAGCACGCACAATGCCATCAGGATCAGGCGCAACATTGAGCGAGGCTACTGGCGCAGATTGATAGAGTATTGGAAGAGGGAGTGAAACGCCCTCGCCCGTAGTAATAAAAGAACGTGGCTCAAGAGCGTTTAATGGTATACGCTCTAAAATGCCGTCATAATGCGGTAAATCTGATGGTATTGGATCAAGTTTTGTGCTAAAATTTTCTTCGTTTTCAGTTGGATTGTCAAAACTTACGTAAAACCCGAGAATTGTCGGCGTTTGTGCTATGATATTTGAAAGAAGTTTGTCATTGTCTGCTAGTGATGGGGGTAGACCAGTAAATCCAATGTCTACACCAAAAGTTTCATTTAGTGTTTGCTCAATAACAATGGGCGAAGTTCTGTCAGGTTCTGCAAAAATTATATCGAGTCCGATAGAAGCAGCGCCATTTTCATAGAGCTTACGTATGAGTTGTGCTAATAAATGCCTTGGCCACGGCCATTGTCCATAGGCTTCAAGGCTAGGTTCATCAATATCAATAATGGCTGGAGCGCCTGAGGGAACGCCACCAGCATCGGCTCGTAAATAAACATCATAAATCTGTCTATCTGCTTGCCTAATGAGATAGGGTTGAAAAACATAGAAGATAAGAACTAAGAAAGTAATGAAAAAACCTACAAGAATAAGTACTATGCGACTCTTCGTAGTAGTGCTTAGTTTCGAAAACATAATAACCCCTTATGGTTCAGTCCTATTGTTCAGTAAAGGCTCGGTTGCTCACTCTCAAAAATGGCTTGAGTAAATAATCTAAAATGCTCTTCTTGCCAGTAACAACATCAACTTCTGCTTGCATACCTGCAATAATCGGTAATTGTCTGCCTTGATATTCAAGGAAATTATTTTCAGTGCGCACGTGGACAATATAGAAAATTTGCCCCTGATTATTTTCTAAAGTATCAGCACTTACATGCTCAACTGTGGCATTTACTGCGCCATAAGTGGCAAAATCATAGGCAGTTAAGCGTACAATGGCGGGTAAGCCAACACTTAAAAACCCAATGTCCGCAGGGCTAAAACGTGCTTCAATTATTAAACTATCATCAACAGGAACAACGTCCATAATAGTCGCACCAGGCTGAACAACACCGCCAAGAGTAGTGTGATAAATCCGCCTTACAGTACCATTAACAGGCGAGAGCAGTTCCGTTCTGCGTACAGTATCAATACCCGCTTTTAATAATTCTTTTATTGAAACTAATTGTGCCTCAATTTCGCCTATCTCTTTGCTATATTCTAAAATTAAATCTGCCCTATATTGCGTGAGCTTTTCTTCTTGTTCCTCAAGTTCTAATTGTAGTCTTGGAAGTAAAAATTCTAAAGAAAGAATATCTGTTTGTATTTTTTGGACATTTTGTTCTTGATTGAGTAAATCTATTTCAGAATAGGCCTCAGCTTCAAAGGCTTGTTGTGCCAAATCTCTTTGCTTTGTTGCCAAAACAAGACGCTCTTTCAATCGCTTCAATTGCAAGGATTGATCTTCAATTTCATTTTTTAAAGACGCTAATTGTAATTGTAAAATATTTTCTTCTGCATCAGTTTGCGCCTTAGTGGCATTAAAAATATTGTTATGCCTCTCTACAAGTGCTTCATTTACACGCACTTCTTCTGCATATACTGGAATAGTATTGTCAGAAAGAGCTTGTAGGCGTGCTATTGTGGCTTGATAGTTCAAACTGCGTTCCGCAGCTTCACGGTATTGACTTATAGCAGTTGTGTTTTCAATGCGAGCTAGAACAGTGCCAACTTCCACCATTTCGCCCTCTTGGACAAGTAATTCTTGTATAATACCGCCCTCAAGGTTTTGAATTTGTTGTATTCTTTGTGATGGCACTACTTGACCAGCACCACGGACAATACTGTCAATTTGTGCAAAATACGCCCAAATTAATAAAGTTAATAAGCCAAAGAATACAATCCATACTAAACGTACAGAATTAAGCCTTGCACCCCTAATTTGCGCTTGTGCTCTAACATCATCTCGATATTCTTTTTCATTTTCAGGGCTTTCAAGAGTCGGCTGTTTAAAGGCTTCAAAAATTTCTGTAAAAGCATATTTAAATTTACCAAAAACACTCTTCTTCTTTTTCTCTTCTTCTTTAACTTCTTCTTTCTCACGAGCGATTTCTTCACTTGAATATAATTCGCCTATAAGCGTTTGATTTATTGAAGTTGTGTCATTAGAAAGCTCTTCATTATTGTTCGTTGCATTAGTAGTATTATCAAGAGCTTTACTTTCAATAAGAGCGTCTTTTATTGCATCTTCTTGTATTTTGTTTAGATTTTTAGCCATTTTTCTGCACCAATTCACTTATAGGGGCATCTTTTACAATGCGCCCATCTTGCATAATAATCGCTCTTTGCGTCAAGTCTAATAGAGAAGTGCGATGAGTAAGAAGAATGAGAGTTTTGTTTTCAAAATATGAATTAAGCCTGATTTTAAGATTGTGTTCGCTTTGTAAATCTAAATTACTTGAGGGTTCGTCTAATATGATAGTGTCGGGATTGCCCGCTAAAGCTCTTGCAAGTGCAATGGCCTGTGCTTGCCCACCTGAAAGACCAATAGAATGTTCACCAATAGGCATGTCTAAACCAAGAGGATGCTTAGAAGCAAAGTCCATAATACCACATAATTCAGCTAATTCTATAAGCGTTTCTTCCGTGCATGGAACATCATCTGGCCATGCGTCCATAATATTTGAACGTATTGTTCCACTAAATAAAACAACATTTTGCGGTAAGAAACCAATGTTTTTTCTTATAGTATTCATAGGCGCATGCTTCATGTTTACTGTGCCATATAAAGCCTGTCCCTCGCTCGGTAAATATAAACCAGCTAAAATCCTCGCTAGCGTAGACTTGCCAGAACCCGTAGCACCTAATACTGCCACTCTCTCGCCCTTCTTTATGCGAAGACTTACATTCACTAAAGCGCTTTGTGCAAAATTAGGATAGTGGAAGTTTACATTTTCAAGAATAATGTCAACATGTTTGCTTGTGCGCTTCTTTTTTGGACTTGTGCTTAGTAATGTCATGCCCTTAAGAAGATTGCTGTCTTGCTCTTCACTGAGATTTGAAAGTATTTCATTGTCTTCTTCACGAGGAAGCGAAATAAGTTTATCTAATGATTTGAAACCAATACGAGCTTTGTGTATGCTACTTAATGCAGCAATTAAGCTTGATAGTGGTGCTGTGCAACGGCCAAGCAAGATAATTGTAGCAATAAGTCCACCCATAGTAAGTGTGCCTTTATCTATGAGGTATACACCCGTGAGAATAACCGCAACTGTAAGCAAATTATTCACAAACATATTAAAGTTATTAAGCAAAAAACTTACTACTTTAAGATTTAAAGCCGATTGAGCCGCATTGTCTACTGACAAATCCCAGCGTTTAATCATCGCCTTTGAAAGCCTTGTTGCCTTAATTGTTTCAAAACCAGATGCAATTTCCCCAAGTAAAGCATTCTTTCTCATGCTAATTTGTAATTGTGTTTGCGCCGAACGCTCAAAAGGAATTTGAACAGCTACATTAATGCCAATCAATACAGGAATTGCAAGTAATGGTACCAAAACAAGCGGGCCACCAAGTATAAAGATAATTGTAAGAAAAAGAATGATAAATGGAAAATCTAATAGAGCGATAAGCGTGTTCGACCCAAGCAAGCTTTGGACATATTCTACTTCCCTATTCCTTGCCCACAGGCCACCAACAGAACGTACAGGATTAATGTCTAATCGCACGTCCATAATAGTGTCCATAAAAGAACCCATAAGCATAACATCAGCATTTCTGCCCGCTGTTTCTACAAAATAAGAGCGTGCAACCCTCAATACTAAGTCTAGTATGAGCACTGTTAATACACCAATAGCAAGCACCCATAAACTCTCAAAAGCACTATTAGGGATAATGCGATCATAAACATTCATAATAAATATTGGCATGACAAGAGCAAAAATATTAACTAGTAAAGACGCAATCAAAACATGACCATAAAGACGTGAATAATGCTTCAATATGCTCAAAAACCAATGCTTCTTATGGAGATTTTCTTGTTGTGAATTTTCCACATAACCTCAGCAAAATAAAGGATAAAAATGTATAAAGCTAAAAAGCTTGTTTTCTAAACTAATGTTTTTATTTACTTATATGCAAAGTTGCTGCAATTTCATAGGCAAATCTTTTGGCAAAAAAACAAAACTTTACAATTAAGAATGCAAGTTAACACAAAAGCTGAAAAAATACAAATCAAAAATTCCCATTCAAAAAAATGCCTTCTATTTGCTATGTAATCATTTAATTTGACTTGCAGCCATAAAAGTATTATATATATCTTGTAGCCGCGTTTTTTCCTAGCTACAGCCTGCTGATTTTTTTCTCAGTAGTATTTATTTATCAAAGCTTTGCTTTGGCATAGCTTTTGCAAATTTTCTATCATATACAATTTTAATGCCAAATAAATTGGCGATTTGTCATAGGTATTCTTTTGGGAGGATAATATGTCTACTTTAGATAATTCTACTGTTGAAGGTAAGGTTTTTGATGCGACTGGTTCTATTTTTGTTGAGAGAGGCGGTCAAACAATTGCGCTTAAAATAGATGATCCAATATATGAATCTGATATTATTGTTACGGGTGCTGATGGCACTGCGGATATTTTATATAGAGATGGTACGAAGTCACGTATTGCACCAAATACACGTGTAACTTTGACTGATTATGAATTTGGTGCTGGCGATGATGGCAACAATTTCTTGCTTGACATTGCACATGGTACTATTCGTAACGTGACTGGTGAAATTGTAAAATTGAATCCTGATGGATTTAATATGGTTACACCACGTGCGACTGTGGGTATTCGTGGTACTGAAACCATGCACAGTGTTGGGGACGGCACAGAAACTCACATGACGCTTTATATTTCGAATGGTAGTGTTATGCTTGTTCAAGATGCTGCGGGTAATTCTGTGAGTTTGGATTCGCCATTACAAGTGACACGTTTTGAAGGCGATACTAGTAATCCTAGTCAACCTATGACTATAACTCCTGCGCAAGCTTTGCAAATTTTACAAGCGATTGCACCAAGTATTTCTGGTGATTTACCACAAAATTCGCAAGAGCAAGGGCAGTGGAAGTCTGTTGAAAGAGCTCTTATTGATCAAAGAGTAGAAGATGAAGAGGTTGAGGGCGTAGGCGAACAAGGCGAACTAGGCGATCAATCTAATTTAGGCGAATCAGATGAAGATGATCTTCTTGCAAATTACGATGATGAAAATTTTGAAAATATTGGTGATGCGGAGCAAGTTGTAACTCTTGTTGTGGGTGATGATGTTGACATTGCTGCTTTATTGGCTGCTTTTGAAGAGGCTGGTATCACTTTAGTGATTGTAAGAGAAAGTGAAATAAGCCAAGAATTAGAAGAAGTTAACACTCTTGCTCAAAATGCTTTTTTTGAAAAACCTGATATTGAAACCACTATCCCTGACGCAAAACCTGAGGGCGGCGGTGTAACACCTGTGCCAACAACCCCTATAGAAATTGCCTTTACAAAATTTACTGGTGGTTCTTTCACTATTGGCGGCGTGAGCTATTCGCTTGAGGAGCTTGCACAAAGCACGAGAGATATTAAATTAACTGGTTCTGAATTTTCTAGCCCCGATATGACAACAGCAAGCATAGCCACTCATGCGCCTATGACTTTTGCTCGTTTTAGTATGAATATACAATCTGTTACTGTGCAAAATTCTTTGCATATCCAAACGGGTAGTGGAGATGATGCTATAGTTCTTGGTGGTACTCAGTCGGGCAGTGGTTTTATTGAAACTACTTTTGATAATTATAGCCTTGTGAGGGGCGATAATAATCAACTTATTGCAGCGGCTGCAAACCATGTTGATATTAGTACAAATGATGGCAATGATGTATTTTATGCTAATTATGGTGGTGGAGCGATTGCAGGCGGTTTTGGCTTGTCAATATATCAAACGAATTTGAACATGGGCGCTGGGAATGATACTGTTTGGTTGCAAGACGGTGCTATGCGTTCAAAAGTAGATTTAGGCTCTGGCGACAATCTTATGAATGTCCAAGGCGTTTATTTTGATAATGTCACTGTTCTTGGTGGCGATGGTGCTGATACTGTAAATCTAAATCTTAGTGCGCAAGTTAATAATGTTAATATGAATTTGGGTGCTGGTAATAATGCTGTAACTGTGCAAAGCATGCTTAATGCTTCAAATATAAGCGTGGGCGATGGTAATGATGATGTTAATTTGAATAAGGGTGCGTTAAATTCGACAGTTGCACTTGGCGGCGGCGTAAACACTCTTGACATTACTGCTGGCGATGCAAGCAATCTTACAGTAACAAGCACAGGCGCAAGCACTATTAATGTAGTTTCAAATAGCCAATCTGATAATTTACAATTCACTCTTGGTACTGGCGATGACAGTGTGACATTAAACAAGGGTGCGACAAATTCTAGCTTTGCTCTTGGTGATGGAGCAAATAAGCTTGATATAAGCGGTGGTGATGCTACAGGATTAAAAGTTTCTACTGGCGCAGGTTCTAGTACAATTAAAGTTGACTCTACTATTCCATTAA
>CAYJDN010000070.1:0-4026 GCA_964368925.1 uncultured Desulfovibrionaceae bacterium
CGTAATTCACTAGGTATCTCTTCAATATCCTTAGTGTTTTGATAAGGAATAACAGCATGTTTAAGCCCACGTGCAACACCTGCAAGGATTTTTTCCTTTATGCCCCCAACTGGCAACACTCGCCCACGTAGGGTAATTTCGCCAGTCATGCACACATCTGCTCGAATACTCTTATTGCTCAAAACAGATACGAGTGCTGAAACCATTGTCACACCAGCAGAAGGGCCATCTTTAGGAGTTGCACCAGCTGGAACGTGAATATGTATGTCTAATTTTTCATGGAAATCAGGATCAATATTCAATTCTTGCGCATGCGTACGAGCATAAGACATAGCGGCAGTAGCACTTTCTTTCATAACATCGCCAAGTTGGCCTGTGAGAGTGAGTCCGCCCTTGCCCTTCATCGTGGTTGCTTCAATATACAAGACTTCGCCGCCTGCTTGCGTCCACGCAAGCCCTTGCGCAACGCCTGGAGGTAAAGTTTTATCTTGCTCTTCATCTAAAAAGCGTGGTGTACCAAGCAATTTTGTAACAAGGCTAGTTGTAACATTGAATAATTTCTTATTACCCTCCGCTCTTTTACGAGCCAATTTACGGCAAATAGAGCCAATTTCACGTTCAAGATTACGCAAGCCAGCTTCACGAGTATATTCATGGATAACTTTAGCAATTGCATTATCTTTAATTGTTACATCTTTTGGCTTTAAACCATTTTCTGAAATCTGACGTGGAATTAGATATTTCTTTGTAATAGCTAGCTTTTCTTGTTCAGTATAGCCAGCAAGATTGATTATTTCGAATCTATCACGCAAAGCAGATGGAATATTTTCTAGATGGTTTGCAGTACAGATAAAAAGCACTTTCGACAAGTCAAAAGGTACATTAAGATAATGATCTGAAAAATGTGCATTTTGTTCTGGATCTAACACCTCTAAAAGCGCAGACGCAGGATCGCCCCTAAAATCATTCGCAAGCTTATCAATTTCATCAAGCAATATTACAGGATTACGTGTGCCTGCTTGCTTGAGCGCTTGAATGATACGCCCAGGCATAGCGCCTATATACGTACGTCTATGGCCACGAATTTCTGCTTCATCACGTGTACCACCAAGAGAAATACGCTGAAACTTTCTGCCCATAGATGCGGCAATTGACTTACCAAGTGATGTTTTACCAACCCCTGGAGGGCCTGCAAAACAAAGGATAGAACCTTTTGTATCAGGTTTTAGCTTACGCACAGCCAAAAACTCAAGTATGCGATCTTTGACTTTTTCAAGTCCATAATGATCTTCATCTAATTGCTTTTTGGCTTTGGCTATGTCCAACATATCCTTAGAAGTTTTCTTCCAAGGAAGCTCAACTATCAAGTCAAGGTAGGTACGTATAACGCCAGCTTCAGCAGAATCATTGTGCATAGATTGTAAGCGTTTGATTTGCTTATCTGTTTCTTTTTTCACTTCACTAGGAAGACCAGCTTTGTCTAATGCTTCCTGTAAATTTTCAATTTCTTCTTCTGTAGAAGAATTTTCGCCCAATTCTGAGCGTATAGCTTTAAGTTGTTCACGAAGATAGTAATCTTTTTGTGCTTTATCCATACCCTCACGAGCAAGCCCTTGTATGCGAGATTGCATGGTAGCCACTTCAACTTCTTTAGCTAAAAATGAATTAACCATGCGTAAACGCTCAGATGGAGTCAAACATTCAAGTAAAGCTTGTGAATCTTCAACGCTGAGGCGCATATTTGCAGAAATAACGTCCGCTAACATACCCATATCTTTTATCGCATGCAATGCAGGCATAATGTCATGTGTAGGAATGCCACGCAGCGAAAGAATATTTTCACTTTGTTCGCGAGCCGCTCTTATAAGAGCTTCCTTGTCTATTTCGTTTATATCTTCTTGATTTTCTTGCAATAATTCAATGTTTGCAGTAAGAAAAACGCCTTCGTTAAAACTATGTGCCTTTGCTCTTGAAAGACCTTGCACAAGCAGTTTTACTTCGCTTTCCATAGATTTAATCATACGCAAGATCATTACCACAGTACCTGTTTCGTATAAGTCACCACTGCTAGGTTCTGCAACATCAGCAGATTTTTGCGCACAAACAAATAAATATCTATGTGAAGAAAGAGCCGCATCTATCGCTTCAATAACATTAGGCCTTGTTTCATGCACAGTTAAAATCATTGAATTGAAGATCACATTATCTTTTAGATTAAGCACTGGCAAAGTTTTTGGCACATCGTCCAATTTTCCTGTAGCACGCCCCCCCTCTTCCATTTCCATGACCAAAGGTTTGCGAGGACTAGAATATTCAGCATTCACAGGAACAATTCGACGCATTGTACGTTTTTTCTTTCTGCCTTCTTTTTGATTTGGCTTAGCAAGAACATCATTTAAAAATTCAAGTATGCCTTTATCTGCAAATTTCGGCTCATTAAAAGTATTTTCGGCTTTCTTATCTTCGCTATCTTCCTTATTTTCTTTATTTTCTTTAGATTTTGAAGATTTTCTTGGACTTTTCTTCGGCTTTTCTTCAGCAAGAATTTTCTTTTCTTTTGGCTTTACGCTCTCTTCTTCATCAATATTTACAATAATTGAAGAATCTAAGTCATCACCATCTTCTGAATGGGCAAGCTCATTTTCGTCTTGATTTTCTGTATACTTTTCATCTTCCAAAACTTCTTTCAAAATTTCAGAATTGTCATTTGTAGTATTTTTTTTCTTATTCATATTTTCCTCATTTCATGCATTTATGCATAATGGCGCACAAACAATTTGCACTCAACATATATATTAAACATTGATAAAGCTTTGCGCAAGTATTAAAGTGCAACCTTTTTCAGTAATTATCAGATGCTCTATAAGGCGAACCCCTAACATTTCCAACAATTCCTTTAGCTTATGAGTAGTTTCGAGGTCATATTTTGATACATTTTGATTTCCTCCAGGATGATTATGGCACAAAATAAGTCCGCTTGCCTTTTTCTTTAAAGCTAATTCTACTAAATCTCTCGATTCAATAGAAATATTTGTTAGAGTACCGAGAACAAGCGCTTCAAATTGTATAAGTCGATTTTGACTATCTAAATAAGCAATCCAAAACTCTTCTTTTTCGCTTGTAACAAGCTTTGAATAAGCAAAAGTGGCAAACTCTTTTAAATCTCTAACGGTCATTTTTTCTTGATATTGACTATTAAGATAGGCGCTTATTATTTCATGTTGCAAAGTAAAAAAAGTGATGACACTTTCTCCAACGCCAGGAACGCTTTCAAGTTCTGACTTTTTAGCGCAAAAACAACCACGTATAGTGCCAAAACGATGTAATAATTCTTTTGCTAAGGGCTTAGTATCTTTACGAGGAATAACATAAGTAAGCAGAAGTTCTAACTTTTCATAGTCTGGCATAGCGTGCTTGTCTTTAAGTAATTTCTCTTTTAGCCTTTGTCTATGCCCAATGGAATGATTTTTTGAGATTATTTTTGAAGCTTGATTTTTTACATCAAGCTCGTCTTTATTTGCGGGTAATTTTTTCTTGCTATTTGACATACTATCTACCAACTACCTTTAATAATATGTTTAATTAGACATGTATTTACCAATAAATATCATAAGGGCATGATTTGCCCTATCATAAAATTTTAATTTATTCTATACACAAAGGAAAGTCTAAACAATAATTCTTCCATTGCTTGTGCAACGTCCTTTCTGCCTGATTTTATTGACCAATCTGATTCTGACAAAATAGAAAATAAAGTAGCAACATTGTGCTTACCTAAATTATACGCTAAATTTCTTTTTCTGTCATTTATCTGCCATGAGGAAAGTTTTGCTGTATCATTGTGTAATATTTGCCATAAAACTCTAGCTTCTCTTGTGAGCATTGATAAAAATCCAAAGAAAACATCTTCTGCCTTGCTTTTATGTAAAAGTGCGTCCCAAATAAGATCTATGCGTCCTTGCTCTAAATGCTTGATATAATCAAAAATAAGAATTTCAGGACTGTTTGAAGCTAAATTATATAAAT
>CAYJDN010000070.1:4036-8359 GCA_964368925.1 uncultured Desulfovibrionaceae bacterium
TTCTTCAATTGGCTCATTTCCAACAGCTAAGGCAAGCATATCAAGCGTATTGTCTATGCTTGAAGCCTGTAAAGGCAACATCTGCGACAGCGTTCTTTGTATGGATTCATTTGCCTGTAAATTACGTTTAAACAATCCTTTTTGTATATACTTTCCAATGCTTTGCACATCAAGAGCTGGAAGCGAAAAGAACCAAGATTTCTTCTTTGCATAAAGATAGCATTGCTGATTTGCAATATATGCTGGTGTTTTAGGGGAATTTTTCTCCCAAACACTTTCAATGCAAATGATGACCAAAAGATTATCTCTAAGCGTACCAAGGGCTTTAGAGAGCGCTTTAAAGCTATCAGCATCAATTTTTTCAGCATGCCTAATAATAATTAAATCTGCTTTAGGATCTAAGGAAGAAGCATTAAAACATTGCCAAAAAGCATTCTTCAAACCCTCATCGCCCCAAAAAATATGTTTTGCTGGCGCAAGTAAGCTTGCTTGAAAATAATTTTCAGATAATTCTTCGACTTTTTGCTGTAATAGTGCAAAATCTTCCGAAAATACAAAGCAAAATAGCATTAATCACCTACATATGGATTAAAATACCCAAACTTTAACCACGGGCAAGCCTTTCTTAATCTCTTAATAAAATGCCCTAAGCCCATAGATGGAGTGTTAGCAGGAATGAGTTCAGTATACATTTCAGGATCTATATTCAAATTTCTTAATTGAATAAAATCAATACGATACTTAGTGATAATTTCAATGAGCGATTCCAATTCTTCTTCTGTATCCGTAATAGTTGGAAAATACAATAAATTGAATGAAATAAAGATATTATTTGCTCTAGCATGCGCCATTGATTCTAGCACATTCGCAAAAGTATAGCCATTTGGGCGATAATAAGCATTATACCTCTCTTCTAGCGTAGAATTAAGGCTAATGCGCAAAGAAGAAAGGCCAGCCTTGCAAAGTGCATCAACAGCATTTGGCAAAGAAGCATTTGAATTTAAATTTATAGTACCTTTACCATTTCTCGCTCTAAAATCTTTAATAGCTTCAATCATTAAAGGAGCTTGAGTAAGAGGTTCGCCTTCGCAACCTTGCCCAAAAGAAAAAATAGGTTTTTCTTTTTCAAATTCAGAATGAAAGAACATAAGTTCTGTAATTTCTTCCGCACTTGGAGTAAAACTCATGCGATTTTGAGGGCTTGCGCAAATCTTTGAAGTGTCATCTTGTAAAGAAATACAACCTATACATCTAGCATTACACGCTTTTGATACTGGAATAGGTACTTCATAACGTCCAAGGCAAAGATTCCTAGCCGCAGGACAAGCATATTTCATCACACAATTGTGAATAAGGTGTTGTATAAGCCTATTATCAGGAAATTGAGCAGAAATTTCTTTAGCACGTTTTACAATTTTCTTCTGTGAAACATGAGCAAAAACTTGCCTATCGTCCATATCTACTTTTTTTGCGGCCACATAAAATTCATCATTTATCATACACACAGCACCATAGGCAAAAAGCGGTAAGGTTTGTGCATTTTCATTAGATAAATAAGCAGGATGCGAACTTAATGTATATCCAGGGGCGATAAAAGCAGAAACAGCGTAATTTTCTAAAACAATAACTTCGCCGCTTTCTTCATCTAATCCAATAGCTTTTCTATCAGGCAAAAGAAAAAGCTCGCTCTCATCGGGCAAGGGAATAAGTTCATCTGGTCTTGGCAAAGCAAAGTCTTCGCCACGTCTTACCAGCATTTTCAATTCAGGATGATCGTAAATATTTCCCTGCGTATCCGCAAATAGTAGACTCATAATATTTATTGCTCTAATTGTTTAATGTAAGCATCTCTGCATTCATGGCTACAAAAATAATGTTTAGTTTCGCCATTACGCACACTTATAGAAGATTCAGGGTCAACATAAGTTCCACAATTAGGATCTTTCACTAATTGCCCATTTGCTATCAACTTATCATTACTTACTTTTTCATTCTCATCTTTTTTCAATCTATCGTTCATAAACAAACGGTAGAGTGCATAGCCTGCAATTGCAAAAATCATTAGCTTCCAAATCATAATAACACCTCATTTATTTTTGAAATATACTTTTTCTAAAAACTTTATATTCTATTTCGCTCAAATATTCATCTACGTTTTTACCATATTTTGAATAGTCAGGAGCAATTTCTTGAAGAGGGACAAGCACAAAGGCACGTTTAAACATACGTGGATGGGGCAAGGTCAAATTCTCTGTGTCACATTCAAAATCTTCATAATCAAGAATGTCTATGTCTATAGTACGAGCGGCATTTATTTTGCCCTCTTCTCGCACCCTACCAAGCATAAGTTCAACATCTTGTACTTTTTCAAGCAATTCTTCAGGACTAATTGCGCAATGAAAAACCCCAACGCTATTTGTGAACCATTCTTGTTCTTCACCAGTTTCAAAAGGTTCAGTATACCAATAACTTGAGTGTCCAATGAGTTCTAATTTTGCAGAATTAGAATCTTTGGCGCAAAGTAGATTAATCGCCATCTGTATTCTTTCGTCAACATTCCCTATATTCCCACCAAAAGCGAGATAAACTTTTTGCATAACACTAAACTCCCTACATTTAACTCACAAATATTATGAGCAATATTTTCTTTAATTGCAAGTAAAATCCCTCTTATTAACATGTATATTTTTCTTAGCCATAAAGCAAAGAAACTATTTCAAAACTCTCTATACCTTATTTCTAATTTTTTTCTCAAAAAATCTACGCCTTGACAAGCGATAAAATATCAAATAGTCTTAAACTAGGGTGTGTTTCTACATTAATTATTTTACTTTTTACCTTGTAAAGCTAAAAAAGGAAAAATCTTCATTTAGACACGCATTCTAGAGTATTGATTATCCTCATTATTATCAAGGAGCTTTTTATGGAAATTAATGATATAAAGCCTTTAGTTGATGCTCAAAGAGCATTTTTTGCTACAAATTCTACTTTTTCTATCGAATTTAGAAAAAACGCACTCGAAAAACTTTCCCGCTTATTAAAAGACAATCAAAAAGAGCTACTTAAAGCGATAAATTTAGATTTAGGCAAGAGCGATTTTGAAAGCATGGCCTCCGAATTGCAAGTTACACATACAGAAATTAAATATATGTTAAAAAACCTTGATAAATTAGCAAGAAAGCGCTCTTCACGTCCGCCTTTCGCACTTTTTTCAAGTAAAACCTATGTACAAGCTGAACCCTATGGGCTAAGTTTGATAATAAGTCCTTGGAATTATCCTGTCCAACTTGTCTTTTTACCACTTGTAGGCGCTATAGCAGCAGGAAATTGCGTCATAATTAAAAGCTCTGAGCTTGCGCCACATAGTTCAAACCTTATGGCAAAATTAATTGCTGAAAACTTCCCAAAAGAATATATTGCCCTTGTAGAGGGCGGCGCTGATATTGCCACTGAATTACTGAAACAAAAATACGATTTCATTTTTTACACAGGCAGCACACGCATTGGTAAAATTGTAATGGAAGCGGCCGCTAAACACCTCACACCCGTATGCCTTGAGCTTGGAGGAAAAAGCCCTTGTGTGGTGCTAAAAGATGCAAATATCGACTTAACAGCAAAACGCATCGCCTTTGGTAAGGTATTTAACGCTGGGCAAACGTGTATTGCGCCTGACTACGTTCTTGTTGAAGAAGAAGTTTATGACGCATTAAGCGCTAAGCTCAATTACTATTTTGAGAAATTCGCCCCTGATGCGCTCAATAATTCTGACTATCCTTTTATAATAAACGAGCAAAATTTTGATAGATTACTCGCACTTGCTGGCGAACATGATGTAGAACATGATAGGGAAAAAAGAAAGATAAAGCTAAGTCTTATTCATAATCCAGATGTCAATTCAGAAATTATGCAAGAAGAAATTTTTGGCCCACTTTTACCAATAATCCCTATAAAAAATTATGAAGAAGCCATGCTCTTTATTCGTAGTAAAGACAAACCTTTAGCCGCCTATCTCTTTACAGAAAACAAAGATATTCAAGAAGATATGAGCATTCATTGCGCTTGCGGTGGGCTTTGTATAAATGACACTATTATCCATTTTGCAGCGCATAATCTTCCCTTTGGTGGCGTAGGCGCAAGCGGCATGGGTAGCTATCATGGAAAGCATTCCTTTGATTGCTTCTCGCACTTAAAGCCAGTAGTCAATCAATCAACTTCATTAGATTTCAAATTTAGATATCCACCTTATTCTGCAAGGATTAAGAAAATTCTATTATAGCATTTTGCATAAAAATTGAGTTAATAAAAAATTCATATTTTTTCCTT
>CAYJDN010000071.1:0-5355 GCA_964368925.1 uncultured Desulfovibrionaceae bacterium
CTTGACAAGCGTTGATTTTGGATATATCTTGCATTTTTAGATTACTCTAAAAATTTTTACTGACTAAAAAAAATGGAATTTATATTATGAGAAAAATAGCAATTTATGGCAAGGGTGGTATTGGTAAATCAACAACAACTTCCCACCTTTCAGTAGCATTAAGCCTTATGGGTTATAAAGTAATGCAAATTGGCTGCGATCCAAAGGCAGATTCTACCAAACCAGTTATGGGGCGTAATATTCCAACTGTGCTTGATCAGCTCAAAGAAAAGGGCGATGAATTAGAACTTAAAGATATAGTTTTTGAAGGCTATAATGGCGTTCTTTGTGTTGAATCTGGTGGCCCTACTCCTGGTATTGGTTGTGCAGGACGAGGTATTATTTCAGCATTTGAAAAATTAGCCGATTTAGAAGCTTTTGAAGAATATCAACCAGATATAGTTATTTATGACGTGCTTGGTGATGTTGTGTGTGGCGGTTTTGCTATGCCTATCCGTGGTGGTTATGCACGTGAAGTATTTATAGTTTCATCAGGCGAAATGATGGCTCTATATGCTGCTTCTAACATTGCTCAAGCTATTAAGAACTTTGGCTCTAGGGGCTATGCTAAACTTCAAGGCATTATTTTGAACGCTAAAAATATTGTAGATGAGCAAGAAATAGTGCAAAAAGCGGCTGATGAAATTGGCACACAAATTGTAACTTATGTGCCACGTCATGGCGACATTCAAAAGGGCGAAGCAAAAAGCGGAACCGTATTTGAGCATTTAGAAGAATCTGAAATGCATGCTGTCTATGAAGGTTTAGCACAAAGAGTTCTTGAGCTTTCAGAAGATACTACTGAAGAAGAAGATTAGGAAAAATATATGTCAAAATTAGAAATGAATTTCAATGGGGAAACACTCCTTAAAGATTTGAAAACTCTTAAGCAAGTCAATAGTATGCGTGATGTTACTGATATTACGCATACACAATTCCCTGGTACACATTGCCCCCTTATGGGCGCTTTATTAGTTGTGCGAGGCATTAAAGATTCGCTTGCCTTTGTTGTTGGCACAGATGAATGTGTTTATTATTCAAAAAGTATGACTATGGCTTTTGACGGTTTTGGCGGCTTAAAAGGGCGTTGTGTTTCCGTGCGCTTAGATACGCATGATGTCACTTTTGGTAGTGCAGAAAAAGTAGAAGAAGCATTTAAAGAAGTCATTGAAGAATATAAACCATCTTGCGTTTTTCTCATTTCGACCTGTGTTATTGAAATCATTGGTGATGATATTGATGCTATGGCGAAGAAATTCAAAAAAGACTATAATATTCCAGTCTTACCTGTGCATACTGAGCATTTTAAATGTGAAGATCATCTTCCAGGTATTGAGCGTGCTCTTTCTGTTTGCACTGAATTTATGCAAAAACAAGAGCAAAATACTTCTGTGAATGTGCTTGGACAAAGACATGGCGATTTTACAAAAAGCGAACTTTTTAGGGTGCTTAATAAAGAAAATATTGAAATCAATATGCAATTACCTATGGATTGCGTTATTGATGACATAAAAAAAGCCACAAAAGCAAGATTAAACATTGTTGTGAATGCAACTGCTCTTGAATTGGCGAAAAATATGCATGAAAAATTTGGTACGCCTTATATTATCTTTGATAAATATTGCTCGCATGATACAAATTACAATGCGTATAAAGAACTTTTCCAAAAATTAGACAAAGAACTTCCTGCTTATATTACAGAAGATTATGAAAGATGTAAGGCGAATTTTGAAGCTGCTAAGGGGCAATATCAAGGTTTACGCTATATCTTTGGTGGTTCGCCATTTGCGCCTTATGAACATATTAAACTTATGTGCCATTTAGGTTTAGAACCTCTATTGTTGCAAGTTTCAAGCTTAGACGAAAAGCATGCTAAAGACATCGCAGAAATAACGACTTTCTATAATCCATACATTACTCGTACAGCCAATGTCGCTGGTATGAGTTATGTTTATGACTATCTCAAGCCAGAATTGAATTTTGGCCCTGCCTATCAACATGTTCTTCTTGAAAAGAAAATTACGCAAGTGCAATTCACTAATTCGTCAGATATGATTGGCTTTGAATTATGCGATATTTTTATGCAAGGCTTGGCAGAAGCGAAAGTAAAAGTAGAAAAAATCAAGGAGAATAATTAATGAGTCTTTGTAGATATTTACCAACTCCATCTGATAGAATGTCGATATTATGGTCGCTCCTTTGCGTAAAAGATGCTGTAGTTTTAGAATATGGCCCAGCTGGAACGACTCACTATAGTATGATTCTTTACGGGAAACTTGGAGTAGAGCAAGATAATAAGCTTTTCACCACACACATGAACGAAGATGATGTTATCATGGGTAATACAAGTCGTCTTGAGAAGGCAATTTTAGAAGTTGACCGCTGTTCTAATGCTAAAATTATCTTTGTTGTCGCTTCTTCTATTTCCTCCATTATTGGAACGGATATTAAGGGCGTATGCAATGAAATGCAAGAGCATGTTCGTGCAAAACTTATTTGCTTTGAGCAGGGCGGACTTAAGGGCGATTATAGTGTAGGACTTTCTGAAAGTTATAAATTGCTTGCTAAAGAATTTGCCAAAAAGAATAGAGAGAAAAAAGAAAAAACTTATAATATTATAGGTTTATCATTAGGGCAATACAGGGCGCATAGCGATTTATGGGCGCTTGAAGATCTAATGCAAGAAGCTTTTGGCTATACTCTTTTTTCTTCTCTTTGTTCAGGTGTAGATATTGAACAGCTTGAAGATTTAGGCTCTGCGCAAATTAATCTTGCTATAAGGCATGAAGGTGTGGCTGCGGCGAAATTATTAGAAAAAAGATGCAATACTCCCTATATAGTCGGTTCGCCTTATGGTTATCAAGGCACACTTGATTGGCTTAAGGAAGTAAGTGAAATTATTGGCGAAGATATTAATCCTGAACTTCTTGCACGTCTACAAGAAAAAGCAAAAGATCTTGCTATGAGTGGGCGTAGAATGAAGATGATGAGAAGTGAAATTCCTGTAGCTACTGTAGTCGGCGACTATGATAGAGTCACGGGGCTTGCTAAGGTGCTTGAAGAATATTGTGTTGATATAAATGCTCTTATTTGCGATCATTCACTTATTTATGTAAATGAAAAAAATCCGCTTGTACAGCATATTACAAATGAAAAAGAGAAAGTTAACATTATTGAACAATGTAAAAATCAACTTATTTTAGCTGATGATGTGACGCTTGAAATTTCTGATGAATCTAATTCAAAGCTTTTAGTTTCTGCTCCATTTTTCAAGGGAACAATTGCAAAGCATCTTCCTTTGGTTGCAGAAAAGGGTATGGACTTTTTAGCTGAACACATTTCAGCCTACATTTCAAAGACAATAACAATTAAACGTTAAATAATAAAGATTTGAGGACATAATCTTTGAATCTATGCTAAATTATGAAAAGAAAATCTGTTTTAAATCCATCTTAGTGGCTTAGACCATATTTAGCGTATGAAAGAAAAAACATACTCAATTTTTAGACAAATTAGCCCCTTAACGGGGCTTTTTTGTTAGTATCATAAAACATATTTATTCAGCTCATTTTAAGTGTTAAAAATTTTTTTAGCTGGAATGGCAACACTTCTTACTGAAATCGGAACGCAAAAATCAACTTTTGGCGACTTAGGTCTAAACATAGGGGCCTACACTGGTGGTGTAAGAGCAAGCACTCATCTTCAAGAATCTCTCGATAATGACGAGGGAATAAAATTGCTTGTTATCACAGGTCGAGCAACAAAAAATAATATTTCAAAATTATGTGAATTACTCAATGAAATAGTCTTTTATAAATATCCTCGTCAAAAAGCTCTTGATAGACCTATCTTGAGCTTTTTCACTATAAATAGACCTAGATAGAAATAAAGTCTTAGCTATGATAAATAGAAGCAGATAGAAATAAAGTTTTGTCCATGAAACATTTGCTTGACAAGCGTGGATTTTGGATATATCTTGCGTTTTTTAGATTACTCTAAAAATTTTTACTGGCTAAAAAAATGAAATCAACAATCTGAGAAAAATAGCAATTTATGGCAAAGGCTGCATAGGTAAATCAATAACCACTTCCAATGGATTGTCTTATTGATGACAGAAAAAAAAGCCACAAAAAGCAAGATTAAACATTATTATTCTTTTGGTTTTTGGTGATGTACTATTATTTTATGTAAAGTCTAAAAATAAGACTATTACTGAGTTCTATTTATGCCTAGATTAAGCTTCGTCAAAAAAAAGTGTTAGAGCAAAATTATAAAAAGCTCTAATTGAGAAACACATTCTATTATGAATTGAGGACATTATGTTTGAATCAATGCTAAATTATGAAAATAAAGATCTGCTAGGCAAGCTTACTCGTCTAGACAGTGTCACAAGTATGAAAGATGTGAAGAATATCACTCATACACAATTTCCAGGCAAACATTGCCCTCTAACAGGTGCCTTGCTTGTGAGCCGTGGAATTAAAGACAGTCTTGCTTTAGTTGTGGGTACTGATGAATGTGTCTATTATTCTAAAAGCATGACTATAGGCTTTGCTGGCTATGGTGGCTTGCATGGCAGAGTGGTTTCCGTTCGCCTAGACACGAATGATGTTACCTTTGGTAGCGTTGAAAAAGTTGAAGAAGCCTTTGACGAACTGATGGAAGAATATTCACCTAGCTGTGTTTTCCTCATTTCAACATGCCTTATTGAAATTATAGGCGATGATTTTGATGCTTTAGCTACAAAGCTCACCAAAAAGCATAATCTTCCAGTTTTACCAGTGCATACCGAACACTTTAAATGCGAAGATCATCTTCCTGGAGTCGAGCGTGCATTAACGGCTTGTGCTGGCATTATGAAGAAGCTTGATTCAACTGAAACAGTGAATATTCTTGGACAAAGAAATGGTATATTTGAAAAAAGTGAACTTTATAAAGTTCTTCAAGAAGCAAATATAGAAATAAATTTACAACTTCCTAAAGAATGTATGCTTGATATTGTAAAAACTGCGCCCAAAGCGAAAGTAAATATTGTTGTCAATTCAACAGCTCTTTCACTTGCTAAGGAAATGAAAGAAAAATTCGCCATTCCTTATATTGTTTTTGAAAAATCCGCTTCGGCAGACAGCATAATGAATGCATATAATGAATTATTTAGCATATTTAAAAAAGAAGTACCACAGCATCTTGTAAAGCGCCATGAAAAAATTAATGCTGATTATGAAAGTAAAAGGAATATTTTCAATGGGTTAACTTATGTATATAGCGCTGCGCCCTTTGTTACTTTTGAACATAATCGTATGTTATGTGAATTAG
>CAYJDN010000071.1:5365-8279 GCA_964368925.1 uncultured Desulfovibrionaceae bacterium
ATACAAGCTATATTAAAAAATCATAATCCTTTTGTTGCAAGAATACCAAATACTCCTGCTATGCACAAAGTCTACAAGACACTCAAGCCAAACTTTAGTTTTGGTGTAGGTTATCCTGGCATGCTTGATGAAATGAATATTATTCCAGTTCGTTTTGAAACCTCTTCAGATATGCTAGGGCTTGAACTTGCTGAAACATTTTTGCAAGGCATTGATAAAGCTTATGAAGATTATAAAAAACTTGTGGAGAAAAACTAATGGCTTTATGCAGATATTTACCTACTCCTTCTGATAGGATGTCAATTTTATGGTCTTTGTTATCTATTGAAGATTCTGTCGTGCTTGAATATGGCCCAACGGGAACGACTTATTTTAGCATGATACTTTATGGCAGTCTTGGGATTGAGCAAAACGGCAGAATGTATAGCACTCACATGAGCGAAGATGATGTCGTTATGGGCGACGTTTCTCGTCTTCAAGAGGCTATTTTAGAAGTGGATATGTGTTCAGAAGCAAAAGTAATTTTCGTTGTTGCTTCTTCTCTTTCAGCCGTTATTGGTACAGATATTAAGGGTGTTTGTCTTGAAATGCAAGACAAGGTAAAGGCGAGATTGGTTGCCTTTGATCAAGGTGGATTAAAGGGTGATTATACTATAGGGCTTATGGAAACCTATAAATTGCTTTGTAAAGAGTTTCCTAAAAAAAGCGTAGTGAAGCAGGCAAAAACGTATAATGTCATTGGACTTTCAATGGGGCAATTTCATGCAAAAAGTGACTTATGGGAAATAGGCCAACTTATGCAGGAAGCCTTTGCTTATTCGCTCAATGCAACACTTTGCTGTGAAACAAATACGGTAGAGCTTGAAAACCTTCCTGCTGCTGACATTAATATTGTGTTAAGAACAGAAGGCGTATCAGCGGCAAAGACTCTTGAGAAAAAGCATAAAATGCCTTATATTTTGGGCTGTCCTTATGGTTATGCTGGCACTTTAGAATGGCTTGAAGAAGTGAGCAAAATAATTAATGTTGAAATAGCGCCTAAAATGAAAGCTAGACTTGAGAAAAAAGTGACTAAATTAGTAGAAAAAATGAAATTTATTCGATATATTAGAAGCGAAATTCCAAAGGCGGTAATTATCGGCGATTTTGATAGAGTTAAGGGCATTGCAAACTTGCTCAAAAGCATTAATATAGTTATTGAACATGCTATATGTGATCATTCTTTGGCAATTTTTGACTGTTCAGGTATAGAAGAAATTAAAACTTTAGGCAAAGAAAAAGAAAAATTAGACATTCTTAAAGCGTGTAATAGACGCTTAATTATTGCAGATGAGATTTCTCTTGAAATAGCAAATGAAACCAATACAAAAATACTTGTATCAGCGCCTTTCTTTAAAGGCCCAATAGCAAGCCATTTTCCTATAATCGGCGAAAAGGGAACAGATGCAATGCTAGAAATAATTTATGATTACATTTATTCTTTGAAGTCAAATAGTTCAGTTCATTAGAGATAGAGCAAGGCAAGTTTATTGTAAAATTAGAGCATTTTATTGTAATAAGAGGAGCAAAATTATGAAAAAATTACTTGTTTATTCTAGCAAAACAGGCAATACAAAGGCTGTTGCAGAAGCTATTGCTTCTGATTTAGATGAGGTGACACTTTGTTCAGTAAAAGATGCGCCTGACTTGGCTGATTATGATTGTATTATTTGTGGCTATTGGGTTGATAAAGGAATGCCAGATGATGCAGCAAAAAGCTTCATGGAAGGTATTGAAAATAAGCAAATTATATTATTCGGTACACTTGGTGCATATCCTGATGGTGAACATGCAAAAGAAGTAATAAAAAAAGCACAGGAGATTGTGGAGGCTAAGAGCAATATAATCTTAGGTTCTTGGATTTGCATGGGGAAAGTCGATCCGAAGCTTCTTGAAGCTATGTCTTCAAAATATTCTGAGGCTCATCCTATGTCTGAAGAAAGAAGAATTCGAATTGAAGAAGGTAATAAGCACCCTAATGCGGAAGATTTTGCAAATGCAAAAAGCTTTGTAAAATCTTGCTTAGAAAAAACTATTTTATAAAATGTAGTTTTTGCGAAAATATAATTATTTTCTAGCAAATAAAACATATTCAGATTCTTAGCCTGCTTCTGTTGTGTAGGCAGATTATATTGTAGGAAAAAATTATTGAGCAGTTCAAGAAAAGCTATTATGAAATCATGTGTGGAGTTTCCAACTATAATACGACTGTTTTTAAAAGCTTAAACTGTTTATTATCTGTAGAATTTGCGACTTAGCCTTACATGTAGTAGTTTAGATGTAGTAGTTTAGACTTAGCCTTATATCTAGTTTATTCACTCTCATCGCACTTAGACATAACTTCCAATTCTAAATTACAAAGTACAAATTTGTTAATAATTTTGTGAAATGTATTTTACAAAAAAGAAATTTTTATTATTTTGTAAAACATAAATTCAACTTGCTTATAAATATTCCCCAATCAAGCTATTTTTATTCTGAAAGAGGGCAAAAGGTGTTCCAGTTGCAATAATTTCTCCACCTTTATCTCCACCAAATGGCCCTAATTCAATAATAAAATCGCTCTTTGCTAGCATTTGCGTTTCATGCTCAATAACAAACACTGAATTATTTTGTGCTACTAATTTTTTGAGTAGAGAAAGTAGCTTATCGCAGTCAGAGGGGTGTAGCCCCGTTGTTGGCTCGTCTAGCAAGTAAAGAGTATGCCCCGTATTGCCTTTAGCCAACTCTTTGGAAAGTTTTAACCTCTGACATTCGCCACCAGAAAGAGTATTCGTAGACTGCCCAAGCTTCAAATAACCAAGGCCTACTTCTTCTATTGTTTGTAGCTTTTTCATAATTTCTTTATTGCCGGCAAAAAAGTCTAAATTTTCTA
>CAYJDN010000072.1:0-8140 GCA_964368925.1 uncultured Desulfovibrionaceae bacterium
CATTAAAAGTTTGGTTTTCCCTCCCCCAATTATTTTAAAAAAACAAAAAAATCACTTTATTTTTTCTTTGCCAATTCAGAATTGAAATACTTGCTAATTTTGGAAACTTCTTCGCCCAGCCATTCGGGAGCTTCGAAGTTTTGGTCTATACTTTCTAGTTCTAGTTCTGCGACTACGAGTCCTTGGTTTGCGCCTAAGAATTCGTCTATTTCGAAGATTTTTCCTTTGTATTCTATGCAGTACCTATTTTTTTCGATACCGTTTTCGTGTTCAAATTTTGAGAACATTTCTGTTGCATCTTCGTAGGGGATTTCGTATTCGTATTCGTCACGAGAAATTGTGTTAGAGCGTGTTTTGATTGTTATAAAGGCTTGTGAATATTCTGGATTTTTGATTTGTCTAAGGCGCACTACTCCCCAAGGTTCGTTAGTGAGGTAAATTTGTTTAAAGTAGGAGGGTTTTACCTTTTGTTTTTCAGCATCTAAGCGCCAATTATCATTTTTGAGCAAAAACTTTCTTTCTATTTCTTTAGCCATAATACTTTTGCCTTTTGCTAGATAGTGTTGTCATAATATGATTTTTCGTCTTCTGTCAAGAAAGATGAAAATGCTTTGAAGGAGTTTATTAAAAAAATAAATGACTGAAAAAGCATTTGAAATCTGACGCTGAGAGAGGCGATAGGCGATTTTGACGACACTATCTAAAAAAAAGGGCGGCAAAAGCCACCCTTTTATGTATTATTAGATATGTTCTAAAACGAGTTTACCCATTTCCGAGCAAGAAACTTTCGTTTTTCCCTCTTCCATGATATCCGAGGTTCTATAGCCTTTTTGGAGTACGGCGTGAATTGCGTCATCAATACATTTTGCTTCTTCTTCGCTATTGAAAGAGTGTCTAAACATCATTGATAGTGAAAGAATTGTTGCTAGTGGGTTTGCCAAATCTTTTCCTGCGATATCAGGAGCTGAACCGTGAATTGGTTCGTAAATTGCGGCTTTTCCAGCGCTTAGTGAAGCTGATGGCAACATACCGATAGAACCAGTGATAACAGCGGCTTCGTCGGATAGAATGTCACCGAAGAGGTTTCCAGTTACTATAGTATCGAATTGTTTTGGATTACGCACTAATTGCATAGCTGCGTTATCGACGTACATGTGTGAGAGCTCAACTTCTGGATAATCTCTTGCAACTTCAAGAACAATTTCACGCCATAAGCGAGAAACGTCAAGCACGTTTGCTTTTTCTACAGAGCATAGGCGCTTTGTACGCTTCATAGCTGTTTCAAAAGCAAGAATTGCAATGCGACGAATTTCTTCTTCGTTGTATATCATGGTATTATAGCCAACTCTTTTGCCGTCACGCACTTCAACGCCTTTAGGCTCGCCGAAGTAGATACCGCCAGTGAGTTCACGAATTACCATGATGTCTAATCCGCCTTCAACAATGTCAGGGCGAAGTAGGCAAGCACCTGCAAGTTCAGGGAACATGATTGCTGGGCGTAGGTTTGCAAATAGCTCTAATTCTTTACGGATTCCTAATAGTCCACGTTCTGGACGGATTGAGGGATCAATACTATCCCATTTTTCACCGCCAACAGCGCCAAGAAGAATAGCGTCTGCTTTTTTACAAGCGTCTATGGTTTCTTGTGGGAGCGGCACACCTTTAGTATCAATAGCGATACCGCCGATGAGTGCTTCTTCTATATTAAAGGTATGTCCGAATTTATTTTCTATAGCTTTAAGAACATTGAGGGCTTGCGCCATAATTTCTGGCCCAATGCCGTCACCTGGCATAACACAAATATTTTTAATCATTTTAATACAACCTATTTTGCTTGTAATTTTTCTTGAACGTATGGAATGAGCCCATTTTTATCGAGAAGTTCTTGCATTGATGGCGGAAGAACTGGAATAGCGACTTCTTTACCTGTAGCAAGGTTTTTCAATAGGCCTTTATTTGTGTCAATTTCAACTTCCGCACCGTCTAAAAACTCTTTATAATCGTCGCCGATTTCGAGAAGTAATAGCCCCATATTGAAGGCATTACGGTAGAAAATACGAGCGAATGAATGAGCAATAACTGCTGGCATTCCTGCGCCTAATATTGCTACTGGAGCGTGTTCACGACTAGAGCCGCAACCAAAGTTTTTGCCTGCAACAATAACATCGCCTTCTGCTACACGTTTAATCCAACCTTCTTCGAGTCCTTCCATGCAGTTTTCGCCAAGTTTTTTTTGGTCTGCTGTCACAAGAAAACGAGCAGGGATAATTGCATCGGTATCGATATGATCACCGACTGTATGTACTTTACCTTTATATATCATATAATTACCTTCAATATATTTAATTATAGTTTATTTGGATCAATAATAATACCAGCAACAGCAGAAGCGGCAGCAACGGCAGGATTAGAGAGGTATACAAAGGACTTTAATGAGCCCATACGGCCTTTAAAGTTACGGTTTGTGGTAGCGATTGCAACTTCGCCGTCACCTAAAATACCCATATGTCCACCAAGACAAGGGCCGCAAGTTGCAGGGCCAACGATACAGCCAGCGTCCATAAAGATTGAAATTAATCCTTCTTCAAGAGCCATTTTCCAGATAGTAGGAGTTGCTGGCAATACGATACAACGCACGCTTTTTGACACTTTCTTTCCTTTGAGGATTTCAGCAGCAGAGCGCATATCTTGAATACGGCCATTTGTGCATGAACCAATAACAACTTGGTTGATTTTCACGTCAACCACTTCATTTACTGGCTTTACATTATCTGGAATGTGTGGACAAGCAACAACTGGAGTCATAGAACTTACATCAAAAGTGATTTCTTGTTCGTAATTTGCGCCAGCGTCCGCTTTTAATAGTGGTGTATTAGGGCGATTATGAGCAGCAGCGTATTCTTGGGTTTTTGCGTCAGAAGCAAATAAACCAACTTTACCGCCAGCTTCAATAGCCATATTAGCCATTGTCATACGATCTTCAACCGCTAAGTTGTCAATCGTTTCGCCATCAAATTCGATAGCTTTATATAAAGCACCATCAACACCAATTTTCCCAATAAGTGAAAGCATTAAATCTTTACCTTGCACATATTTTGGAAGTGTACCTTTATAAGTAGCACGAATTGTTGGAGGAACTTTGAACCAGTTTTCGCCTGTTGCCATACCAGCGGCAATATCAGTACTACCCATGCCAGTTGCAAAAGCGCCTAGCCCGCCATAAGTACAAGTGTGGCTATCAGCACCGATAACGATGTCACCAGCGCCCACAAGGCCTTGTTCTGGCAATAGAGCATGCTCTACGCCACAATCTCCGCCTTCATAGTAGTGGGTAACACCCATTTCTTCTGCAAACTTTCTTGTGACAAGAACTTGGTTTGCTGAATCAATATCTTTTTGTGGTGTAAAGTGGTCCATAACAAGTGCGATTTTATCTTTATCGAAAACCCTTGTTGCTCCCATTTCTCTAAAAGACTTGATGGCAAGCGGAGCCGTAATGTCGTTTGCAAGAACGAGGTCGAGTTTGCATTGAACAATTTGGCCGGGAGCTTTAATCTCGTCCTGCGTGTGTGTTTGTAAGATTTTTTCTGCAAGTGTATGTGCCATGAACCATTCTCCTTAGGACAATAAAATTTTCTAAACTCTTGAATCACTTTCTTTTTTAACCAATCTATTTAAGGCGTCTATATAGGCAATAGTCGATGCAACAATAATATCAGGATCAGCCCCCTTTCCTACTGTTGAAAGACCATTTTCTGTTATATTCACCGTCACTTCACCTTGGGCATCTGTGCCGCCAGTGATAGCATTTACCGCGTATCTATCCAAAGTAGGCTGTCGTTCCGCCAAATACGAAACTACATTCAAAGCAGCATCTACAGGACCTGCACCAAAACCAGCATGCTTCCTTACTCTATCACCTATTTGCAAAGCAACAGAAGCCGTAGCCGGTAAATCGCTCGTACCACCCTGAACTGAAAGCGCAATAAGCTTAAAAGTATCGGGGACACGGTATATTTCACCCATAACAAGGGATTCAATGTCCTCATCATGGATTTCTTTTTTCTTGTCAGCAAGGGACTTAATAGCAGCACAAATCGTGTCTACTTTTTCATCATCAAAGCTATAGCCTAGGCTCTCAAGTTTAGAGCGGACGGCATTTTTGCCTGAATGTTTCCCTATAACTAATTCTGATTTTGTGCGACCTATAGACTGTGGAGTCATAATTTCATAGGTTTCACGATTTTTAAGCATGCCGTCTTGATGTACGCCAGATTCATGAGCAAAAGCATTTGCGCCAACAATGGCCTTATTCGCCGCCACTGGGCGACCAATAATTAAGGATAATAATCGGCATGATGGATAAAGTTGTTCGCTAATAATGTTGGTTCTGTATGGATACATATCATTACGCACATTTAATATAGCAACAAGTTCTTCTAATGAAGCATTACCAGCTCTTTCGCCAATGCCGCAGAGAGTTACTTCTGCTTGACGTGCGCCAGCTTTGATTGCTGCAAGGGTGTTTGCAACGCCAAGCCCTAAATCATTGTGGCAATGCACACTAAATACGGCTTTATCAGCGTTAGGAGTATTTTTGATGATATATTCAACAAAAGGCCCGAAATTATCAGGGGTAGCATAGCCAACAGTATCAGGAATATTGATAGTGGTTGCGCCAGCATCAATAACAGCAGTAAACAATTTTACAAGAAATTCTTTTTCGGAACGAGAAGCATCTTCAGCAGAAAATTCAACATTATTAGTATAAGAGGCCGCACGCTTTACGCCTGCTACTGCCATTTCTACAACTTGCTCAGGACTTTTGCAAAGCTTATATTCCATATGTATAGGAGAAGAAGCTAAAAATGTGTGTATGCGTGGGTATCTTGCGTCTTTAATCGCTTCCCAAGCACGATCAATATCATTAGGCACACAACGAGCGAGCGCAGCAACTTCACAACGTTCAATAACTTCTGCTATGGCTTGCACAGATTCAAAATCGCCCTGACTTGAAACAGGAAAACCAGCTTCAATAATGTCAACTCCTAGGCTTTCTAATTGCTTTGCAAGACGAATTTTTTCTTGCAAGTTCATTGTTGCACCAGGACTTTGTTCACCGTCACGTAAGGTTGTGTCAAAAATTTTAATGGTATCTTGTGATCTTGTAGTCATACACTTCTTCTTTAATGTTAATTATATTATATAAATAAGTCTTAAATTTAGTTTTGCAACTGTCTTTAATTCCCCAAAATAAAATATAGGCTAACAGTATAGTTGAATTGCTCATTATTTGCAAGTTTTTTCATGGCAATTAAATAAAGTTAGAATGTGTTTTAAAAACAAAGCCCACACAGCCTACATAGCCCAATAATACGGCTCTAATTTATTTGCGTGAATAGCCTGTTTTAATTCTTTATGTTTTGGCATTTTTTGAGCTAAAAAAGCATAATATTCTGCGCTATGATTGAGATGCGCAACATGACATAATTCATGCACAATGACATAATCCACAAGCTCAATTGGTAAAAAAATCAATCTAGCATTTAGGCTAAGAGTGGTTAGAGTGCATGAACCCCATCGCCCCTTTGCAAAAGAGAGCTTTAGCTTCCTTTGCCCCAAAGAAAGATTATACTTTTCCATGCAATATTCTAATCTTGCTTGAAGAAATTTTTTCGCTTTTTTCAAAATATAAGCACGTAATAGCTTTTGTATTTCCTCATTACTTGCGATATTCCATAAACAAATTTCATTTTGCACATTGTCGACTGTCAACTTTCGACGGTCGTCAATGCTTGACTTGTATGTCAACTTATACTTTTCCCCTAAAGCTTTAAAATCTATTAACAATGGAGGTTCAAGTATATTTTCATTCTTTACATCTGCATGAAATTTCTCTAAAGATTGCATTATCCACGCTTCTTCGCTTTGCAATAGAGAAGTCAAAAAACGTTTAGAATAATAGAATTTCTTAGGTAATGTTAAAATCAATTCTCCCTGCGCTGTTCGCTTAAGTCTTGCTCTTTTTGCCCTCTTGTTTTGCCTAATAATACAAGTATAGCTTTTATTATCTGAAAGGCTAAAGCTAAAAAGCATTTTATATCACTAGCATAGATGTGAAGAATCCAAGCAATACCACGCAAAAAAGACAAAATGCACTTACGCTTAGAAATGTTTTCCCTACAGATAAATGCAAGCCAAAGCGTACTGCAATGACAATATTATACAAAGTCCAAGGAAGAGCAATCATACTGCCAATTATAGGCACAATACTAAGAACAGCAGGCGCAGAAGCGTAAGCAAATATGCGTGCAATATGATTAAAATCAGCGCTTTGCGGTTGAACAAGCTTAACAATACTAAACAAAAGCGTGCTTGCTACCATAAATTGTAGAAATAAAATGAGTGGCGCAATAAAAAGAGCCAAAAGCATAAAAGACGAGGTTCCCATCATTTCAATAAATTCGGGTGGAAAACCACTTGCCAATAATACTTCTGCGCCGTCAGGGGTGTAAAGTGTAAAATAGCGTGCTAGAAATTGAACAAAGGAAACAATTAAATAAAATATCAAAGCCTTATTGACAGGAAAAGGCCTAAACATAGTAGCAAAAAATGCAGGTGCAGAAAAGAGAATTTGCACAATAGTTTGAAAGAATTTTTGAAAAACATTTTTTTCTTGCGTACTACTTTCCCAAGGCACCATAGAAAGCGCTTGTAATATATAGCCTTGTTTTTTCAGATTTTCTATTTTGCGTAATTGCTCACGATAGGCTTCATGGGCTTTTTTTAGAAGCTCTTCTTCTTCCTCAGATAATTCTTTATATTCTTCTTGGTTTTTATTTTGAGCTTGCTCTTCTTGATTTTGAGAATTTCTAATTTCAGCTTCATGTTTTTCATCTTCTCTTAGTTTTTCATCTTCTAAGAAAAGTTCGCTCTTATCTACGCCCTCTTGAGATATATCAAGGCGAACGTCTTCGTCCTCATCGTGTATAGCTCGCACTTGTTCATTTGGATTTTCAAGAATTATAGCATCGCGAAAATCAAATTTAACCTTACATTTTGGGCAAGTGGCCTTAGTGGCCTTTGCTGGAATTGCTGAAATTGACACATCACGTTCAAAACCACAATTAGGACAAATAATTATCATAGACTTCCTCTTAGGGAGATTCATTTGCAATCAAAAAGCTTAATGCAAAAGATATATAGCATTATTAGGCTCGTTTAGCAAGCTTTAGAGCTGTGTCGAATAACACATATTTATATAATTATTTTATTTTATGCGCTTCAATGCACTACTCGCATTTCAATCAATTTTATTTCAACTTGATTTGAACTTGCCATTTTTCTCATACTCATCTAGGCTGTGTTTCATACACTTTAATCAGAAAAAAATCCCTCTTATGAAAACACTTATTCAAGAAGAAAACTCCCATAAATTCTCAACAGATGCCCTTTTGCTAGCCCATTTCACCCCCTTAGAAAATGTGCATGTCTTTGCAGAACTTGGCACGGGCTGTGGTGTTATTGCTTTAGAATTATTACAAAGAAAACAAGATTTACAAGGGATTGCTATAGATTTCAATAATGAATTACTGCAAAGTGCAAGAAAAAATGCACTTCTCTATTTCGAGGATAATGCAAAAACAGAATCGATAAACTTCTTGTTAGAAGACTTAAATAATTGCCCTCATTTTCTAAATTCTCAAACCAAAGATTATAAAAAGAAGTGCGATTTAGTTATTACAAATCCGCCTTGGCTCTTAGAAAATCAAGGAAAAATGCCTAAAGACGAAATGAAAAGAAAAGCTCTTTTTGCTGGCAGAGATATTTATTCAATATTTTTCAAAAGTGCTAAGTATTTCATAAAAGAGCGTGGACTCTTATCTTTTGTGAGTATACCGCAAAGGTTGAATGATGCACTACTCGCATTATTAGAACAAGGCTTTGCAGTAAAACATCTCCAATTTGTGCATAACACATGCGAGAGTGAGGCTATTTTTGTTCTTTGCCTAGCAGAATTTAGAGGTAAATTAGCTGATAGTGTAGAATTGAAAATTTTACCTCCTCTATACTTGCAAGAAGAAAAAGAATAAATTTCTTGTTTGCAGAACAAACAAACAAACAAACAAACAAACAAACA
>CAYJDN010000073.1:0-8074 GCA_964368925.1 uncultured Desulfovibrionaceae bacterium
AGCCGAATTTTTCAACTAGTAGGAAGAGAGAAAAAATGGTGAATATTTGTCGTCTGCCGCCTGATAGGAATGTAAGTATGTAGAATAACCAGTATTTCTTTTTTAGTATTAATCCTTTTCTTTGCTGAGGTAGGTTAGAAAGGTCAGGTCTTTTTGTGATTGTGTAGAGTGCTATGATTGAGGCAAAGAGGCCTGCAAAAAAATAGAGCATATTATAGGGAATACGAGAGCTTGTGACAAGTAGAAATAGGGCGACAATAATAGTTCCTAGTGCGGAAATACTACGAATACGGCCGATAACGAGGGGCGCTATTCTTGTATTGAAAGATTGTAGGGTGAGTGAACTTGTGAGCGATTCAAAATAGTGAAAGCCTATGGACATGCAGAGAGTGGAGAAGAGCATGCCTGAATAACTAGGGAAAAAACCTGTAATCATAACGCCAAAGCCAAGTAGGAAGACTGAAGCTATGGCTACGGTAACTTCGTCAAAGTAGCGTAGGAAGATCAAAAGGCTTATGGCTAAGAGTCCTGGTAGTTCACGCACAGCCTGAACAATGCCGTTTTGTGCGCCATTTAATCCAACTATTTCAACTATATAATTTGTATAGAGTGTTTGCCATGTTTGAAAGGCGACAATTTGCACAAAGGTGAGGATAAAGAGGAAGAGAAAGGTTTTTCTTTCGTTTATGTCTTGGATTTCGTTTGGGCGCACGTAGTTGATGAAAATATTTTTTATGGGCATGTTTCTTCCTTAGATGCCGTGTTCGAGCGCTGAATCTGGAACGACAATCTCACTTGGTACTAAAAATGTTTCGGGGTGCATTGAGGCAAAAGCAAACCAAAATGAATAAAATCCAAATATTTGCTCCATACTTGCGCCAATGAGATTGCCACTTATACAAGTGCCTTCAAGTGTCCAAATACTATTTGTATGAAAGTCATAAATAGTATTGTCTTGAAATTTGAACAAGGCAGGAGAGCGATCAGTCCAAAACTGCCTGTTATATATACGAATTGTATCAATATTTTTGTCGTAAATTGCGACAAGGGCATAATAGCCTAATGTAAAATTCACAACTTTCTTTTCTTTGACGTATTCAATGTCTATAGCGACAATAAATCCATTGAGTTCAAGCCCATAGACAAGCTTTTTGGAAGGCAATCTTGCGTCAAAATGCGTGAGTGGGTAGATGATTTGGTCGTTTTGATAATAAGTATCATCGGCTTTGAATGAGCCATAGGGGTCACGTCCATAGGCACGCACTTGATCTAGGGGTTTTGCTAAAACCTTTGCATTTGGATAAACTTGCCTTGCATGCTCCCAAGTAGTCCAAATCACAGGCAAATAATTCATTCCTTGCCCGAGTAAATCACCAGAAAAAGCCATGCCTAGCATTTGTACCCATTGTGAGCCAGTATTTCTATCTATAAGTATTGTATTATTATTATAGAGCGTGCCGAAGCTATCGAAGATAAGATTCGTATTATTAACTCTTGAGCTATAAAAGGCCAAGGTGGCTGTAATGGGCGAATAGGTGAGGCAATAGGCTTTGCCTTGATAAATAGTATTCATCACTTCATGCCATACTAATATAGTTTGCGGAATGATGTAGTATTCATCGGGCTTTTCAGGGTAGGCAAAGACAAACATGATGTCGTCATAATCGTAGGCAGAGTTTGCGGCTGTGACGCTGATATATTCTGGTCTATTGATTGAGGGAATGTTGCCATGCACCACGCCAGTTTCAGTAATTGTGTCTTCAATTCTGAGTAGATCTTGCCTTGATCGTGGGAGTGCGTATGCCTTTTGCACAAGAGATTTTGCAAAAAAGGGCAGAGTAAGAGCTGTTATTCCTACATTTTTTATAAAATTTCGTCTTTTGTGCTTGTTTAGCATAATTTTTACTTTTTGAAATTTTTAGAGCGATTATTCCCCATAAGGATAATTCGTTCTTTCGTTTGTTTCATGTCTTAGAGCCGATTGTGAAATGATATAGGCTGTTTGTGCACCATGAAAGAGGCGTATTAATTGTGATGAAATTGGGGTGTTTTTATAGAAATCGTGTAAGTGCATTGAAAGATCTCGTAAATCATTGAAAGCACGACGCACTCTTTGTTTTGTGCGCACTATTCCTACATAATTCCACATAATTGTTTTGATTTGCGCCCAATCTTGAGCGATAAGCGCAGGGTCATCATTTGTATCATCGCCCGTATTTTCCCAATCAGGAATGGAATTGAGTGTTTCGATGGAAAGAATGTCGGGTCTTTTACCTTTCTTTTTCTGCTCAATAATGTGATTCGCAGAGCTTGCACCCCATAGAAGCGCTTCTAATAAAGACGTGCTTGCAAGCCTATTTTTACCATGAATGCCAGTGCAAGCACATTCACCAATGGCATAAAGTCTATTGAGGCTTGTTTTGCCCTTTAAATCTACAAGTATTCCACCGCAAAAATAATGAGCAGCGGGCACAATTGGAATTAATCCATTGCTTAAGTCGATGTTCAAGTTTTTACAGTGATTATAGATGGTTGGGAAGCGTTTCGAAATGTCAGTTTTTAGTGGCGAGAAGTCTAAATACATATATTCATCACCGTGTTGCAGCATTTCTGATACTATTGCTTTAGCAACAACATCACGTGGGGCAAGGTCTTTTCTTTTGTCGTATTTTTCCATAAAGGCTTTGCCGTCTTTATTACGCAAAATAGCGCCTTCGCCACGCATAGCTTCTGTAATTAAAAACCTATGTGAATCAATATGATAGAGTGAAGTAGGGTGAAATTGAACATATTCAGTATTCATAAGCCTTACACCAGCTCTTTGCGCCATAGAAATGCCAGAACCTACGGAATATTGGCTATTTGTGCTGTGTAGATAGACTTGCCCAATACCGCCAGTCGCTAAGATAGTGTGATTTGCTACTATGATTTCAACTTGCTTTGTATTTTCGTTTAAAGCGTAGCAACCAAGACATTCATTATAGAGTTGATAGCGGTGTTTTAAAAGCTTCGAACTATGCTGAATAGTGAGCAAATCAATAGCAACTTGTTTCGTTTTTACTGTGATGTTATGATGCTTTTGCACTTCATCTAAAAGCCCTGTCATAATTGCTTTACCAGTATAATCATGGCAATGAAGTATGCGTGGGTTTGAATGTCCACCCTCTTTTGTGAGGTCGTAAGCGCCTGTTTTTTCGTCCTTAGCAAAAGGAATATTTAATCTTTCAATAAGGAGTTTTTCAACCCATTTATAACCCTCTTCTGCAAGATATTGCACGGCTTCTTCTGCATTTATATTATGTCCTGCAATGGCAATATCTTCTTCAAGGCTTGCGTGATCTTTTTCAGTATTTGAATAAATAATACCGCCTTGGGCAAGGTTTGAATTTCCTTTATCGACTTCATCAGTAGGAGAGATGAGCATAACCTGAAAACCAGCGTCTGCAAGTGTGAGTGCTGATGTGCAACCAGCGAGCCCTGTGCCAATAATAAGTACTTCGGTGCGATGTCTTAAGCTCATGCTATTTCTCTTCTATAGAATGTGTTTATAAATTAATTCTTTTGCTTTTTGGTGATATAGCCAAAATTTCTTCTCTATACTAAAATTAGCTCTATTGCAGAGGCCTATTTTTTCCGACATTAGGCTTCGTCAAAAGTTTTTATCTTTCGGTCATTTATGTTTGGATAAACTCCCTCAAGAGAAAAATTTTGTTCCTTGCCAAAAAGTAAAAGCTCTTAATTTAGAAACACATTCTGGTATTTTTTATAGTATTATTTTTTTCCTGCTTCAAGCATTCTTGTGAGTGATAGTAAGGCATTTTCTTTCAAGCTTGTGTCAATTGCAAAAGGAACAGCCTTGCCTTCTTTTATTTCTAATAATTTATAATAGAGTTTTTCTTCTGTTATCTTCATCATATTAGAACATTCCACTTCTTTTAGTGGCAGAATGTTTATGCGCCCAGCATGCTCTTTTGCAAGCCTTGCTACGAGGTTTAATTCTGTTCCAATGATGAGGGTAGAGCCATCTTTAGCTTCATTTGCAAGTTTGATTAAAAATGAAGTAGAGCCAGCATGATCAGCTAAATCAACGATTTCTGGTGAACATTCAGGGTGAAGTGCTATAATTGCGTCAGGATAATCTGCTCTTGCCTTTTCCATATGTTCTTTACGTAATTTTGCATGAACAGCGCAACAACCAGGCCACATGAGAATTTCAGTGTCATTCGAACAGAATTTTGGAGGTGCTACTTTTGTCCCTTTTTCTCTTATGTCGATTTTTCTAAGCAAGTGTGGTGCTATATTGAGCTGTTTGGCTGTGTTTTGCGCTAAATTAGCATCTGGCAAGAAAAGCACGCCATTGACTTTACAGTCCATAATATCTTCATGTGCATTTGCTTCTTTTATTGCCCATTCCATCATCATTTTCGCATTAGCAGAAGTGCAAACAGCACCGCCATGCTTACCTACTATTGCTTTTACAGCTAATGGAGTGTTTACATAAGCAAGTGGAATTGCTCTGTAATTTGGGGAAGAATTTATGTCAGTGAGTACTTTATCAAGAAGATCTGCTGGCACCATTTGCGCCATAACGCAATCAGCTTTTTCGTCAGGAATATGAACATATTGCCCCTCTTTAGCAAGCAATACAGCACCCTCCGCCATGAAATTTACTCCGCAAAAAACAATATGTTTTGCGTCAATTTGATCCATCATGCGTGATAATTCGAGTGAATCGCCAACTTTATCAACATATTGGATTACAGCATCACTTTGATAGTGATGCCCCATAATACAAAGGTCTGAACCTAATTCTTCTTTTAATGCTAATATCTTATCTTTATACATTTTTTTTATTTCTCTTAATATTTTAATTCGTTGAAGTTTTGAGTGAAAAATCGGCGCTAGGCGCTGAATGTGTTATCTTGCCAACTGATATATAATCTGCCTTACGTGTTTTAGCTAAAAGCGCTGTGGCACGTATATTTTCTAAGCTCACATTGCCGCTTATCTCTGCTTCTATATGTGCAGGGATAATGTCTAGTGTGCGTGCTACTTCCTCTTTTGGGAAATTATCAAGCATAATGCGCTCTACATCAAGCTTTACAGCCTCAAGCACATCTGCATAATTACGACACTCAACTTCTATTGGCGGACAAGGATTATATTTTGCCCTTACTTGTTCAACTGCTAAAGTTATGCTGCCTAAAGCGTCGATATGATTGTCTTTTAACATAATCATATCGTCTAAGGCGAAGCGATGATTTTTAGCACCAGCGCAATAAGTGGCGTATTTTTCTAAATGGCGCATGCCAGGAAGGGTTTTTCTAGTGTCTAATAAGACAGTATTAGTATTTTCTAATTCTTTCACGTATTTAGCTGTGAGGTTTGCCACGCCTGATAAATGTGTGATGAAGTTTAGAATAACTCTTTCGGCTTTTAGTAATGCTATGGTTGGGGCGGTAATAGTGCAAAATACTGTGCCTTTTGCAACAAATGCGCCTTCTTCAACATGATTTTCTATGCTGTATTCGGCTTTATCATTTGCGTAAGAATAAAGCATAGGCATTTGGAATAATTGTTCAAAAATTATAGGGAGGAGTTCAAGGCCTACTATATAGGAATCTTCTTTTGCTATAATGTTTGCTTTTGTTGTGTGATCGGCAGAAAAAATGCCTTCTGCACTGAGGTCTTTTCCGTCTTCTTCTAAAGCAAGATTAATGAGGCTATGAAGCGCTTTATTTGCTCTTTCTACCTGATCTTTTGGGAAGAAGCTTTTTGTAAAATATGTTAAACTCATCATACACTCTAATATTATAGATTCGCTTAGGTTCATTTGAAAAATAAATAATTGTTTATGAATAATGCAATTTTATCTTATACTAGGGTGTGTTTCTAAATTAAGAGCTTTTACTTTTTGGCAAGGAGCAAAGTTTTTCTCTTGAGGGAGTTTATCCAAACATAAATGACCGAAAGATAAAAACTTTTGACGAAGCCTAATGTCGGAAAAAATAGTCCTCTGCAATATAGGTAGTTTTAGCATATAGAAGAAATTATGGCTATATCACCAAAAAGCAAAAGAAATAATTTAGAAACACACCCTAGGTAAACTTATACTCCTCTTGCGTCTAAAGGTCAAGCTTATTGGATTTGCATGTGATTTTTTTCCTTTCATAGAAATGCACCCATATGAACATTGAAAAACTCGAAAATATGAAAAAAATGCTTGCAAAAGAGAATCTATCTGTATATAACTAGGCAGTCATTTGGGCTTTGAGCCTTACAATTTCTTAGTATTATCTGTTTTTTTGTAAAGGGGAGTGTGTATGAATAAAGATAATGAACAACAAATACATAATCCGCAAATAAGTCAAGACGAAAATGTCAAAGAACTTTTATCTCCAACTGTTGATAATACCCTTGAAGACTCAGCTTCTGAATCTGTATTTTCTAATGAAAATGAAGATGATAGAAATGAAAACGATGAAGATATTGTAGAAATTTTAATTCCAGAAACACATGATAAAATAGAAACTGAAGAAGATATCTCTATTTCAAATTGCAATGAAAATGATAGCGATTTTGAAGAAAATTCTACAGTAGATCCAAATAATGAGTGCGACAGCGAACGAGAAAACAAAATTCTTTTGACTGAAAGAATTAGTCAGGAAGAACTCGAAGAGCAAGAAGACGAAAATTTAGAAGAAGATGATGAAGACGAATTAGAATATATGGATAAAGAAACATTGCTTTCAGAAGTTGAAAGCGATAATCTGCACCCTGCTGAAATTGCAGAACAATTCGAATTGCTCACCTTTGAAGAACAAGTGGACGTATTGAAAAATATGGCCCCTGATGATGCAGCTGAAACCTTGGCAGAGCTCGATGATGAGCATGCTGGTGAAATGCTTGAAAATCTATCTGTCCACGAAGCAACAGCGATCATTGCTGAAATGTCGCCTGATGATGCGGTTGACGTGCTTGACGAAATTGACGAAGAACAGCGTGACACCATTCTTAATAATATGGAAATGGAAGACGCCGAAGAATTGCGTAATCTTCTTAGCTTCGACCCCGAAACCGCCGCTGGTATTATGAATACCGAAATGCTTCTGCTTCCTTTCAATGCCACACCAGATGATGTCATTCATTCCATTCGTGAATCTATGGACGATTTGGAAAATATTTATTATGTCTATTTAGTAGACGAAAATGATGTGCTTTGTACTGTTATAAGTATGCGAGATCTCATGCGAATGTCGCGCAATATGAAGATTTCTGAAATTGTAAACACTAAGGACGTTATTACAATTCCTTACGACATGGATCAAAAAGAAATTGCTCAACTATTTACAAAATATAGCTTCTTATCCCTGCCAGTAGTCGACCGTGAGGGGCGAGTGCTCGGTATGATTACTCACGATGACGTTATTGATATTATTCACGATAGCGCTAGTGCTGATATGCTCGGTATGGTGGGTGCTGGCCAAGACGAAGACAGCGATACCCCTTGGCATGAATCTGTAAAAATGCGCTTGCCTTGGCTTTTAGTGAACTTACTCACTTCCTCCCTCTCCGCTTGTGTGGTCTATTTCTTTAATGGAACTATTGCTCAGATGGCTCTATTAGCCGTTCTAATGCCTATTGTTGCCAACCAATCTGGTAATACAGGGCAACAAGCTCTCGCTGTAATGATTCGACAACTAGCTCTTGAAAGCTTTGTAGCAAAAAAAGCCATGAAAGCAGTTTTTCGTGAAATGAAGATAGGTATGGCTTCAAGCCTTATTCTTTCAATCATAGCCTACGCCTGCGTGCGCTTAGTCTTTCAAGACGAAACCCTAGCCCTTGTCGTAGCTATCGCTCTATGCCTAGATATGGTCTTAGGTGCAGTGCTTGGCGCTTCAATTCCACTCATATTGCGTAGATTAGGAAGAGACCCCGCTCAAGCCTCAAGTATCTTCCTAACCGCCATAACAGACGGTATGGGCTTCTTTATTTTCCTATCCCTCGCAAGTATAGTATTACTAGGTAGATAGAATTTGTTTTTTTGATTGATTTGGGGCAAAGGAAAACCAAA
>CAYJDN010000074.1:0-3890 GCA_964368925.1 uncultured Desulfovibrionaceae bacterium
TTCATATGGGTTTCCAAAGGGGTTGCAGCTCCTTTGGCCGTCGGAGACAAAAAAAAGAAAAACTAGATATATAAAACAAAATTTCAGTGTAGAGCAATCATATCCTATAATTCAAAATTCATTTTACAAAAAATACTATAAATTGCTATAATAAAACTCCGCTTACAAAAAGTACTATAAATCGCTACAATAAAATCCCACCAGCAATAAGCTCGGAGTTAGCATTATAAATAGCTAATGTCTGCCCAGCGGCGGTGAGGCTTTCGTCTTCTAAAAAAGTGACGTGAAAGAGGTCTTTTTCTTTATTGTAGTTTATTTTTGCGGGCATGAGTTTTTGCCTAAAGCGTGTACGTACAAATAGGGGAGCTTCATTTTTGATGAGATTCTCCCAATGTGTGGGAGTGACAAAGAAATTTGTATTATGTGCGTAACATTCTTTTTGCGTAAGTTCATTTTTTGTACCCACGTAGAGAATATTTTCATCTTTCTGGCGTTTGATGACGTAGAGTGGTTCTTTGTAGGCTATACCTAGTCCTTTTCTTTGCCCTTCGGTATAGTGCCAAAGTCCTTTATGCTTGTGTTTTTGTTTATCAAAATTTTTCTTTTCTTCTTCGCTTAATAAAGGATTTGCTAATTTTACTTTGCCTTCTTTTGGGAGTGCTTTATTGAATTTTTTTGCTATGTCAATGATATATTGTGTATGTAAATCATTGGGAACAAAACAGATTTCTTGACTTTCCTTTGGGATTGGGATTTCAATTTCTTCTTTTTGTAGGATTTTTCTAATTTCGTCTTTTGTGATATTTGCTAGTGGAAAGACTACTTTTTCTAAGCGTTCTTTTGGTACGAGAGCTAAGAAGTAAGATTGATCTTTTGTTTTATCTAGAGCGGCTTTGAGTAAGGTGTGGTTATCTGCATTTTGTAAGTCGACGTAATGGCCAGTGGCTAGATGGCTTGCGCCTAATTCGAGTGCTTTATCGAATAAGAGGCCGAATTTTATTTCTTTATTGCATATAACACAAGGGTTTGGTGTGAGTAAATCTATGTGTGCATCTAGGAAATATTCGATAACTTTTTTTTCAAATTCTTTTCTAAGGTCAATAATATAAAAAGGAATATTCCATTTTTCGCATTGTTTTTCTAATGCGAGCAGGGAATATTCCTTTTCTAAAAATCTACCGTGAAGGGCAAACACATCATAGCCTTGTGATTTTAGTGACCACAAAGCGTATAATGAGTCTACACCTCCACTTACCGCAACAGCGATTTTTTTCATATTTATTTGTAGCTTTCGCCTAGGCTAGTTGCACGTTCGATAACTTTTTCAATACGTTTACGTAGAGAAACTTTATAAGCTTCCATATCTTGAATTGGTTTTGTCGCAACGCCAGAATCCATAGCAGCTTGAGCGATAGCAGGAGCTACCCATTCAATAAGGCGAGGATCAAATGGAGTTGGGATAATGTAATCAGGGCCATACACGAAATCTCTGCCAGGGTAGGCTTTTTTGATTTCTTCAAGTACTGGTTCTTTTGCTAAAGCAGCTAAGCTTTTAGCAGCGGCTAGTTTCATTTCTTCGTTGATTTTTGTTGCACCAACGTCAAAAGCGCCACGGAAGATGAATGGGAAACCAGAAACATTGTTTACTTGGTTAGGGTAGTCAGAACGGCCAGTACCCATGATACAATCAGGGCGAGCTTCTTTTGCTAATGGATAAGGAATTTCAGGATTTGGATTAGCGCAAGCAAATAAAACAGGTTTATCAGCCATTGAGCGAACCATATCTTGTGACAAAATATCTCTTTGTGAAAGGCCTAAGAACATATCAGCGCCATTCATGCAATCTGCTAATGAGCCTTCGTTTTCTTGAGCGAACATACCTTTATATTGATCTAAATTGCCTCTGCTTTTTGTGATAAGGCCTTTAGAGTCGAACATATAGATATTTTTGATTTGTACGCCTAAAGCAACATACATTTTTGCGCAAGCAATACCAGCAGCACCAGCGCCAGAAATAACGATTTTTATATCTTCAGCTTTTTTGCCTGTGATTTCCATTGCATTGATAAGGCCAGCAGAAGACACGATAGCTGTGCCGTGTTGATCATCGTGGAATACTGGAATATTCATTTGCTCTTTTAGTTTTTCTTCGATGTAGAAACATTCAGGAGCTTTGATGTCTTCTAAGTTAATGCCACCAAAAGTTGGTTCTAGTGCTTTTACTACTTCAACGATTTTATCAGGATCTGTAAGATTTAATTCAATATCAAAACCGTCAACATCAGCAAAGCGTTTGAAAAGAATACATTTTCCTTCCATAACTGGTTTTGAAGCTAAAGCACCAATGTTGCCAAGGCCAAGAACAGCAGTACCGTTAGAAATAACACCAACAAGGTTTGATTTGCCTGTGTATTTTGCTGCGGTTTCAGCATCGTCTTTAATTTCTAAACAAGCTTCAGCAACACCTGGTGAGTATGCTAAAGACAATTCTAGTTGGTTAGTACATGGTTTAACAGGCAAAACTTCTAATTTGCCTGGACGTGGAAATTCGTGGTAATTTAAAGCGTCTTCTTTAGTAAATGTAGACATGATCTCTCCCTTCAGTCTTAAACGTTTTAGAAAGTATATGCTTTTGAATGAATTAGTCAATAAAAAAATTATTTTTCTAATTTGACATAAATGCAAGTCTTTGCTAATATAAGACATCTGTACAAATCATTGTGCGATGACTTATGGAGAATTTGCAAAGCAAATTCAACCAAAAATCAAGAATAAGCAAAACCACGCTTTTGCCGTTAAGTGATTGATTTTTGTGCCTTTTAGCTCTGCACTGTAAAATAGTGCATTAATCAAACATGTTAACAAAGGCAATAGTTTTGCAGAAAAAATCAAGTGTGCAGAGTTCTTAATTAAAGAAAATTGATATATTTAGTTTTAGTTGGATTTATATGAATCAGAATGAAACAATTCTTGTTGTGGAAGATGAAGCAGATATACGTGCTCTTTTAGTTTTTAATTTGGAAAAAGAGGGCTATACAGTACTTGAGGCGGATAATGGCCAAAGTGCTTTAGATGTGGCTAGGAAGAAAAAGCCTAACCTCATTTTGTTAGACCTTATGTTGCCAATTGTTGACGGTTTGACAGTTTCTAAGGTGCTTGCTCGTGAGCAATCCACCATACCTATCATCATGTTGACTGCTAAGGGAGAGGATATTGATAAGATATTAGGCCTTGAACTTGGCGCAGATGATTATGTTGTAAAACCTTTTAATGTACGTGAACTCATCTTGAGAATAAAGGCTTGTTTGAAGCGTCATACACCACAAGTTCCTAAAGACAATAAAGATAATCATAGAATTGAAATTGCTTCTATTGTGCTTGACACTGAAGCGCATACTATTAGTATTGATGGAAATATTATTAATACTACGCTTACAGAATTTCGCTTACTCGAAGATTTAATGCGTCATGTTGGGCATGTTCGCACACGTGAACAATTATTGAACAGTGTTTGGGGTTATGAATTTGAAGGCTATGGGCGCACTGTAGACACGCATATTCGTCGCCTTAGAGCGAAAATGCTAGAAAAATCTGATATAATCGACACTGTAAGAGGCATAGGCTACAGATTTAAAAATAATTAATGTTTCACGCTTTTTCTTCTATTGTCTTTTGAGTTTATGATTCTTGGCTATACATCTTAAATAATACGAGATTTACTACGAGGAGATTGTATGAATAAAGCGTCAGTGAAGTATAATACTAAGATTGATTTTCTTGGACCTTGCAAAATCGAAACTCCTGTTCATAGTCCTTATGTGAGTGATGATAAAATATCTTTACCACTTACGAATGATATTTTAGGCGATGGGAATGATGGTTTTACTAAT
>CAYJDN010000074.1:3900-8070 GCA_964368925.1 uncultured Desulfovibrionaceae bacterium
GCAGGCCCAAGAAATAAAGTTTATTTTGATCCGCATAAAGTAAAGTGTGCCATTGTAACTTGCGGTGGACTTTGCCCTGGTTTGAATGATGTTATCCGTTCGATTGTTATGTCTTGTCATCATAATTATGGCGTAGCTTCTGTGGTAGGTATTCAATATGGCTTAGAGGGCTTTATTCCAAAATATCAACATAAAATAGTTGAATTAAAACCGCAAGATGTGCGTGATATCCATGACTTTGGTGGCACTATACTTGGAACTTCAAGAGGACCACAAGAACCAGAAGAAATTGTTGATTCTTTGGAAAGAATGAATGTCAATATACTTTTTGTTATTGGTGGCGATGGTTCTATGAAGGCGGCGCAAAAAATATATAATGAAGTGACAAAGCGCAAATTGAAGATTTCTGTTATTGGAATTCCTAAAACTATTGATAATGACATAAATTTTGTGGCTCAATCTTTTGGATTTGAAACTGCGGTTGATGCGGCTACTCAAGCCCTTTCTTGTGCGCATGTTGAGGCAATGGGTGCGCATAATGGCATTGGTTTAGTGAAGCTTATGGGGCGTGAATCTGGCTTTATTGCTGCTCATGCTGCATTATCGTATAGTGTTGTAAACTTTTTGCTTATTCCTGAAGTTGAATTTGCTATGAAAGGCGAGGGCGGACTTTTAGAAGCTCTTGAAAAAAGATTGCTCGATCGTGGGCATGCTGTGGTGGTAGTAGCAGAGGGTGCAGGACAGCATCTACTTGCGGCTAGTGGCGCTGTAGATGCTTCGGGTAATTTAGAACTTTCTGATATTGGACAATATTTAGAGCAAGAAATAGATAAGCATTTTAAAGAAAAAAATATAAATCATTCAATAAAATTTATTGATCCAAGTTATATTATTCGTTCAGTGCCAGCTAATGCAAGTGATAGAGTTTATTGTGGATTCCTTGGTAGATATGCTGTTGATGCGGCGATGGCAGGGCGAACAAATATGGTGGTGGCAAAACTTATGGATAAGTATGTGCATATTCCTTTTGATACGGTCACAATGAAAAGAAGAACTATAGACACTTCTTCTTCTTATTGGCGTAGTGTGTTGCGCTCTACTGGACAAGAAGACTTAAAGGGAATGTTACCTGAATAAGTATTGCAAATTGAGTATAAATACTATACATATACATTTATTAGGGTAAATTATTCTATATAATTATATTAAAATTCTTTATCCTAGAATGTTTTGTATTTATAGTAGAGAATACTATTTATTAAATTATTAAGGTATAAATATATGAGATTATTTGGCACAGATGGCATGCGTGGTGAAGTGAATAAATATCCCATGACGGTGGATATGGCTCTTCGTCTTGGTCTTGCAGCGGGTACATTATTTCGTTCAAAAGACAGTAGAAACAAGGTTATTATCGGTAAAGATACACGTTTATCTGGCTATATGTTCGAATCTGCACTTACAGCTGGTTTGTGCGCTTCTGGTATGCATGTGTATCAAGTTGGGCCATTACCAACTCCAGCCCTTGCCTTTTTGACAAGAAATATGCGTGCTGATTTTGGTATTGTTATTTCAGCTTCGCACAATAAATTTTCAGATAATGGCATAAAATTCTTTGATAAAGATGGCTATAAACTTTCTGATGAAATTGAAGATCAAATGTCAGCGCTCACACTAGATCATTCTTATAATTGGCATTATCCAGAGGCCACAAAGCTTGGTCGTGCCTATAAAATTGTTGATGCTCCTGGTAGATATATCGTATATTTGAAAAATTCCTTTCCGCAACATCTTACACTTTCAGGCTTGAGAATTGTTATAGATTGCGCTAATGGTGCAAACTATAAAGTTGCTCCTTTAGCTTTGGAAGAATTAGGGGCAGAAGTTTTTCAATTTGGAACAGAACCTAATGGTACAAATATTAATGAAAATTGTGGCTCGCTCCACCCTCGCACATTACAAGAAAAAGTGCTTGAATTGCGTGCAGATATAGGAATTGCTTTAGATGGTGATGCCGATAGGCTTCTTGTTGTTGATGAAAAGGGGACTATATTAGACGGCGATCAAATTATGGCGATTTGTGCTAAAGATTTGATGCAGAAAAAAGCGCTTAAGAATAATATCTTAGTTTCTACCGTTATGTCTAATATGGCGCTAGAAGTCTTTATGCAGGAGAATAAGGGTAAACTTATTCGCTCTAATGTTGGCGATAGATATGTTGTTGAGGCTATGCGTAAGCATAATGCAAGTCTTGGCGGAGAACAATCGGGGCATTTGATCTTCCATGATCATTCAACTACTGGTGATGGTTTATTGGCAGCTTTACAGATATTAAGAATTATGCAAGAAAATGAAAAGCCTCTATCAGAATTGACAAATTTGCTGACTTTATTTCCGCAAGAATTAATTAATATTAAAGTTAATGAAAAAATTCCATTTGAAGATTGTCCTGATGTGCAAAAATCATTAAAACATGCTCAAGAATTATTGGGCGATAAAGGGCGAGTATTGCTACGTTATTCAGGCACAGAAAAACTTGCTCGTGTAATGGTTGAGGGTGAAAATGGCGATATAATTAAGGAATTAGCTCAAGAAATAGCCCAAGCCGTAGAGAAAAATACATAAAATTAATTAATATTAAATATTTTTTTTAAATAATAAAATTTTATAAGTTTCGCTCTATAGCTAGCTTTTTTGTGGTTTTTTCGCATGTGATGTGTATGCAAGATAGCCATATTTTGAAGAAAATTCATTAAAAGTATTTTTTACATATTGCAAATTATTTTAAAATGTTTTATAAGAAAGTTAAGTAACCTTGAAAAGATGGAGTATTTATGAACAAAAGTGAACTCATCAAAGCTTTGGCTGAACAGTCTAATATTTCTACTGAAGATGCTACCACAGTAATCACAACTTTTGTTGACTCAATGAAAGAGGCAATGGTTGAAGGTGATAGAGTGGAAATTCGTGGTTTTGGCAGCTTCAAAGTTAAGAACTATGAAGGATATGCTGGAAGAAACCCAAGAACTGGTCAAAAAGTTGAAGTTAAGTCTAAAAAACTTCCTTTCTTCCGTCCTGGTAAAGAATTGAAAGATTATCTTAACTCATAATTTTTCTTTCATTGTTCTAAAAATTTAGCTTCTTTTTGTGCGCCTTGCTCAAAGGTGTTGTTTAATTACTTTTGTAATAGTCCACATAAAGAAAAAGCAAGAAATTACGCTCGTAGTTTTCTTACGTGCGTATTTTCTATTAATAAACTCATATAAAATCTAAGTTAGGTGTTCTATGCTACACGGCGTAATTACAGCATTGGTTACTCCATTTAAAAATGGTCATGTTGATGAAGAAAAATTCAGAGAACATATTGAATGGCAAATTGAACAAGGTGTGCACGGGCTTTTGCCTTGCGGTACTACTGGCGAATCTGCCACTTTAGACCATGATGAACATGAAGATGTCATTAGAATTTGTATTGAACAAGCAAACAAGCGTGTGCCTGTTATTGCTGGCGTTGGCTCTAATAATACGAGCGAAGCCATAAGCCTTACAAAATTTGCTAAAGAAATTGGCGCAGATGCAACTTTGCATATCAGCCCATACTATAACAAACCTTCACAAGAGGGTATTTACCAACATTTCAAAGCTATACATGACGCTGTTGAAATTCCAATTTATGCTTATAATGTTCCTGGTAGAACTGGCTCTAATATGTTGCCTGCAACTATAGCTCGTATTAGCAAAGAATTACCAAGAGTAATAGGCACAAAAGAAGCTGCTGGAGATATTGTTCAAATTTCTGATGTTATTGAACAATGTAATGCTGATTTTAGCCTTTTTACTGGTGATGATTTCAATTTCTTGCCTGCTCTTTCTATTGGCGCTGTTGGTGTTGTTTCTGTTACTTCAAACGTATTCCCTAGCGCAATGGTAGCTTTATACGAAGCCTTTAAAGCCAATGACTTAGCAAAAGCGAGAGAATTGCACTATATTTTACAAGACATACATAGACATATGTTTATTGATGTAAATCCTGTGCCAGCAAAAACTGCGCTTTCACTTATGAATCGTATGAGCGATGAATTTAGATTACCTCTTTGCAAAACTAGCGCTGATAAGGTAGAATTGATTAAAAAAGCTTTAGAAAAAGTAAAACTTATCTAATTTATTCTG
>CAYJDN010000075.1:0-8020 GCA_964368925.1 uncultured Desulfovibrionaceae bacterium
AGCCCTATTGTTTTTTTTCGCTATTTCCGCTCGCAAAAGTTCAATTTCTTCTTTACAATCTATATCTAATTTTTTGTAAAACAAAGTCTTTTTTATAGCATTGTCGACAGTCAACAGCAAAGCTTCATATTGCCATAATAAAAGATATTCTCCAAAATTATCTTCATTTATATCATTAATGCTATAGTAATTTTCTAAAAATTTTCGAATATTTAAGTCTAGGCCATACTCAAAAATACTATTCAAATTATAGTCATTTAATTTGTTATTTTTTACAGCCTTATAGCTTGTATATATCTCATCTGAATAATTCATCAACACCATTACCTATAAAGACTTTTTCCGTCTAAAGAGCTGAGATTATACGCACAAAAAGGAATTAGACTTTCTTTACCATCAAAAATATGCACACAGCAATTTTGTAGACGCTCTAAGTCGATAGTATGCACATCTTGAAAGGCCATGCAAGAAATACTAAATGTTTTTGCTCTAGCTCTTGCTATAAAAGCATCAAAGGCATCTAATTTATAGCCTGTAAGATTTTCATCTTTATTTATCTGTAATTCTTCAACACTTTTCCAAGATTTTATAGTTGTGTCTATGCTACGTTTTGGAGCATCGTCTTTTTCAAGAGCTTCACAATTACACGAATTTACATGCTGATGTATATATTCAAGCTCTTGATTTTCTTTTACAAAATATCTACAATGAAATGAGCATAAACTATGTTCGCATGATGAGGGAAGAGCATCTTCAATTTTAATACGCCCCTTACTTTGCTTGGCTAGTTTCTGTATTACTTCTGCTAGGCTTATATGATTTCTATTTATTGTGAGCGCATTTCTACCAGAAAAAGTCATTGGTTGAAAATGTATTCCTCTAATATGTGGAAAATGCGACAAAGCAAAATCAAGTAATTCACCCATATTATTGTCATTTATTCGTTCAACCAAGGTGCACACCAGCACGACACTTAAATTTGCCTTTTTACAATTTTCAATAGCTTTTTCTTTTATTTCCTCTAATGCCTTTCCACGTATCGCATTATGAATAGTGTCATTCGTGCCATCAAATTGCAAAAACACCCAAGAAAGACCTGCATTTTTTAATTCCTTAGCGAGATTTTCATTTTCAGCAAGCAAAATTCCATTTGTATTCAATTGTATAGCCGAAAACAAAGGCTTTGCATAATGTATTATTTCAACTAAATTAGGATAAAGAGTCGGTTCTCCTCCAGAAAGTTGTAATATGCTTGATTTTGCCTTAGCATGTAAAAAGTCAATTTGCCTGACAACACTCTCTAATGATTGATATTTTTCTTGCCCTTTTTTTTCTGAATTAGCAAAACAAACAGGACAATGCAAGTTACAAGATTGACATAGCTCTAGTAATACGGTGCAAGTTTTTTGGCTATGAAATTCACAAAGTCCACAGAGTTGCGGGCATGAAGTATGCTCTTGCACCCTTGCCTTTATGCTTTCTTTTTGGAATGCATGCGTATTTGTCCATTCTATATAATTCGGCTGTCCACGCCAAATAACATTCCTAAAATGTCCATGTTTTTCACATTCTTTATAGATTTCTATATCTTCATTATGTTGGACAATTTCAGCCTCTATATTTTCCAAACAAATTGGACAGATTGAACGTGTTTTATTTAGAATTTTCATAAAATAATCTTATTCGCTTCTCATTTCATTAGGATCAATATTATATTCAACTAATAATGACAAGCACTTATCAAAAGTTTTGGAAACAATAGAACCACATTTTACGCTGTCCATCTCTCGCTTTTCACAAGCACTATCATTTTCACAAGAAATTCCTAAAAGCTCATCACAAGTACTATATTCAAATTCTTGCCTGAACCAAGTAGACAATTCATCAAGAAGCAATTCTTCTTCTTTTTGTGAAATACCTAAATCATTACCCTTACTTGTATACATAGATAGCATACAAGCTCCACCAGCAAAAGCACCGCACGTTTGCCCCGTATTTGCAATACCTTGCGATAAACCTCCCATTGATTTCACAAGTATTTCATTTTCTTCACCTAGCATTCTTAGAGCACCAATTATAATAATTTGCGCACAAGAATAACCCTTACTACCAAGTTCTAAAGCAAGTATTTGACTGTCTGTCATCACAACTCCAATACTATGTTTAATCAATTTCTTTACAAGCCAATCATAGAGAATATTATTATTCAATATAAATTATTTTTGCTTATTCTAATTTTATTTATCTTCTAGTATACCTTCAACTTCTTTCATCTTACCCATTGCCAATTCTGGCGGAATATAGGTAAAACCACATGTGCGACAACGTGGCAATTCCACCTGAAAACTACCCCCCATATATTTTATATCAACAGGAAGAATTTCAAGTTCCACATTACACTTATTACATCTAAAGCCTTGTGCTGTAATATCTTTTAATTCTGCTTTCATAAAACGCCCTTATTCGCAACAAGAAAAATTAGTAAAAGAAGCTGGCGCACCTTCGCCTTGTATACCTGGAACAATCATACGATGCGAATAGGCATCAAGTATTTGATAAGGTTCATCTTCTTTCTTGATATAGCGCACCCAATAACTCACTTGTCTTGGCCTATAGCAAGCAAGATAGACATCTTCGCTTTCAGAATAAAATGATGCGCCATTTTTTTCAACGTCTTGCAATACTTGAGCTATATCCGCATGTACTATCTTTCTTTCCGAAAGAATTTCTTCTAAACCATCAGCCAAAGTAAATTCAATATTGATTTGTTCTTCCATTTGTTCATTCCAAATAGATTTTAATATGTTTTTTCTAAATTCTATGCGCTTTTCTTGCCTTTCATATAGAGAAAGTAAGGATTTTGATTTACGCAAATTCAAATCATCAATAGGAAATATCAGTTCAAGTATATGCAATGCATTTTTACCCGCTTTTTGCATTCTTTCACGGCATATAGCGCAATAAACGAGCATATCATATTGACTTTCTTTATTTCTTTCATCTGCAAAGCTATTACTCAATGCTAAATTTGCTTCTGAAGCTAATCCGCCAAAGCCACAGCAACGAGTATTTTCACCTGTAAAAGTCATTTCTTCAATATTTTTCCCTAGTTGTTGCAATAATTTTCTTACGCTTTCTTGCATTTCAGGAAAAGATCTCGAATTACAGGGATCATGCAAAGAAAAGTTTTCTAGCGATTTATCATTTGGTCTATCCGATTGATTTTCTTCGCTATCTTCTTTTTCTATAGACAAGTTAGAGTTTACCATAACTTCCCACAAAGAAAGAATTTGCATATCTGGCACATATCTTTGATAAAATGCCTGACAAGAAGCACAAGCAAAAATATAAATAGGTTTATTGCGCTCTTCCCAATCTTTCTTTATACACTCAATATGCTGCTCAAGAAAGTTTGAATTTCCCGACCATGAAGCAGGCATACCGCAACAAGCAAGGTGGAATGCAACTCCTCCCTCAAGAACATTTGCCAAATGCGCATAGGCTTTTTCCACTTCTCTTGGTAAGATAGAGGGCAATTGGCAACCTGGGAAAAACACATATTTTGAATTTGCTTCTTTATTTTCATTTCTATAAAATTGAACATTTTTTGAATTTGAAAAAGCCATATCTTCAAGCGCAAATTCATGTGCGCTCGGAGGCATGTGCTTCATGCGCACCATTTCTTTTTTTGCAAGCTCTAAAAAGTCTCCTAAATTCAAATCATTAGGGCAAATTTTAGCACAAAGTCCACATTGTGTACATGAATTAATCATGGTATTTGCAGCCCTATTGCCCTGCGCAATAGCAAGATTATTATAGGCTTCCCTCAAAGCTTTTTTAGGGTAGGTCTTATAATGTTGCATATAACTGCATGCTTTCACACATTCCAAACATGAACATTGAATACAGCGCTTCGCTTCCTCACTGGCTTCATTCAAAGTGGGAATTAAAATATTTTCTGCAATAATTTTTGTTGTTGCTTCATATCTATCTAAATTTGTAAACAATTTTGTTTCGTAAGGAGCTTCTTATTCCCTTGCTGTTTCTGGTGAAACATTTTGTAAAATTCTTACTATAGAATTCATTGCAATCTTTGCATCAGCAATACATTTACAAAAATGCACTTTTTCTTTGAAATATCCACCTGCTAAGACTTTTTCTCTAGAACTTGTTAGACTTATAGGATTTTTAGAATAAGTCCCATCTATTTTTTCAAAAAGATTTGACTCTGAAACAGCCTTATCATCTTCGCCGAGATATACGATTAAATGCTCTTCTAAAGCTGTTTCCAACCAAGAATTATCAAAAATTTTAAGTTCTTCAAATTGAACTTTCAAGGAAGATAATATTTCAAGAGCTTTTTCAAGATTTTCTAAAGGCAATTTTTCCTTTGCTTGATCTAATAAATTTTTTCCTATGTTTTCAACATGATACACAGTTACAACATAGCCTTTTTTTGCCATTTCAAAAGCAAGGCAAAGCGAGGATAAAGCAGAACCAGCAATTGCGACTTTTTTTCCATTTGACGGAAGAGCCATTAGTTTTGGCGCATCTGAATTTTGGACACAAGCTCTTTCAATCATTGGCATATCAATAGCTTCGCCAATTTTCCCCATTTTACACGCTTTTTGACAATCTCCCTCACACAAGAATGCAGAAAGTATTGATAAAGGCATATATTTATCAAGCTCAATTCTTGCTTTTTTAGCATTATTCTCAGCCATGAGCTTAATAATTGTTCTTGCGTCAACATGTATAGGACATGACGATTGGCAAGCAGGCGCTTCGTCTTGTACGCATTTTGCTTCATACTCTCTTAAAGTCTTTTGATCCATAGCTTAAGCCCTAATTTCACTCATTTTTGATTTATTTTTCAAATATTGTTAGCAAATATTCAACCTTATATCAATTTAGAATAGTATTGCACATTTCTGCAAATAAACCTTAAGATTGTTCCTTTATCGCATATTGCATAATGCTACTGCAATTATTCCATTAAATAAATTATTACATAAGAGGGGAAAACTCGCTATAGCACGTGTTCTCCCCTCAATAGTATCTATAAAAAACGACTATTTATTTTTCAATGCGTCCAAAACTCTTTCTGGAATAGCAGGAATACGTGTTATACGTGCGCCTGTAGCATTATAAATTGCGTTAATTACTGCTGCATGTGGAGAAACTAATGGTACTTCACCAACACCTGACGCACCAAATGGGCCATGCTCACGTGGTTCTTCAAAGTATTTAACTTCAATATTGTCAGGGATTTGCTTGATTTGTGGAATACCAGCACCAATCATTGTTGCATGTTTTTGAATATCTTCAAAATCTTCATACAAGGCATAACCGATAGCTTGAGCAATACCGCCCATCATTTGACCATCAACAGTAAGGAAGTTATTAACCTTACCAATATCAGTATTCATTTTTACAGCGTCAACAGTAACTTTACCGCTTACAGTGTCAACTGTAACTTCAGCCATACACACGCCGTACATATATGTACCAAATGGAGCGCCTTGTCCTGTTGTTACGTCAATATCTTTCGCTGACATTGTAAATGCGCCATCATAGCGAGTTTCTTTACCTGCTGCGACCATTTCATCATAAGTCATATATGTGCCATCAGCTTTTTTTGCTGCCGCTAAAAGCTGTTCGCAAGCGTTGATAAGAGCATTACCAATCATAACTTGTGAACGTGAACCGCCTGAAGGACCTGAATTTGGACATTTTTCAGTGTTCGGCCATGTAAAATGGATTTTGCTTACAGGAATTTGCATGTCTTTCAATGCTTCTGATACTGTACCAACTGCACCAATATCAGCGCCTTGACCATGATCTTGCCATGCTGAACCTGCTGTAATTGAACCGTCTGCGTGCATTTCTACATAAGCAGCAGAAGAATCTGCGCCGTCAAGACCTGCACCATAAGAACCAATTGCAATACCAACACCTTTTTTAATGGTGTCTGTTGAGTTAGCTTTAGCATTTGCTAATGCCGCTTGATATTTTGGGCGCATATCGTCTATCATTGCTGGAATTGCATAAGAATCAGGTGCTTGCCCTGAATTGTTTGTATCACCAGGACGTAAAGCATTGATATAACGTAATTCTAATGGATCCATACCAAGCTCAGTTGCCAATTTATCCATCAATGTTTCTGAAGTTAAAGTCGCTTGTGGGCCGCCGTATCCACGAAAAGCAGATCCCCACGCATGGTTAGTGGCAACAGTACGACCTTCACCACGCATATTAGGAATTGAATACGCACCACCTATAAATTGAGCGCCACGAATAGTGAGTAAATCACCAAATTCTGAATATGGGCCGTGGTCTACATCATAATCAGTTTCTAATGCAACCAATTTACCTTCTTTAGTAGCGGCAAGTTTAGTTGTAATCGCCCAAGGTGAACGCTTACCTGTGTATTGTTGTTGTTGACGATAAGTATATTTCAAGAAGCAAGGACGACCAGTAGCCATAGTTGCAGCGCCTACTAATGCTTCCATTGTTGGGCTGAATTTATAACCAAATGTGCCACCCATCGGATTTGATTGAATAACTAATTGTTCTGGCTCAATACCTAAACCTGGAGCAATCATGTAGAGGTGCAAGTGCACGCCAATTGATTTTGAGTGTATGTGCAATTTGCCATCATCTGAATAGTAAGCAAAACCGACATCTGGTTCGATTGGTAAGTGTGGTTGACGGCTTGTAAGAATGCTTTCTTCAACAGTTACATAATCTCCACTTTCAAAATATGGAGCTGTTTCATCACCTTTGACAAGGCCTTGTTTGAAATAAGTGTTCGGTGTGCCTGGGTGAATTTCTATAGCATCAGCCGCTTTTGCATCAAAAACGTTCATATATGCTGGCAATTCTTCCAAATCAAGAACAACTTTTTCTGCTGCTGCAACCGCTTCTGCATATGTATTTGCACAAACCATCGCTACTGCATCGCCGTATTGGAAAATTTTCTCGTCGCAAAGAATTGGTCTATCCCAACCATCGCCAAGGTTAGTTGGGAAAGTAATAAGACCTGTAATGCGGTTTTTGCCTTGAATATCTTTGTGAGTAACAACTTTTACTACACCAGGCATTTTTTCGGCTTCGCTTGTGTCAATACCTTTAATATTTGCATGCGATACTTTCGCTTGAACTAAAGCAATATGCAATGTGTTTGCAGGTAATTTTTGACCAAGATCTGCACCATAGTCAAGCATACCAGTAACTTTGCGCTCCGCAGTTGGACGTGGGTGCTTACTGCCCCAAATAGTTCCTGCAACGTCATCTACTTCAAGACTTGAAGCTGGTTTTTCGCCACGCACAACCTCAGCAGCCGCCATAACAGCGTCAACTAAAGGAATGTAGCCAGTACAACGGCAAACGTTACGATGTTTTTGAAACCATTCACGAACTTCATCACGTGTAGGCTTTGTGTTTTCTTCTAATAAACGTGTTGCAGACACAATAAAACCTGGTGAACAGAAACCACATTGAGCAGCACCGTATTTAATCCATGCTTTTTGAACTACATGCAAATTGCCTGGTTGCCCAATACCTTCAATAGTTGTTATTTGAGCGTGGTCAGCAACTTTGCCGAATTTTGTAATACATGATCTTACGATTTTGCCGTCCATAATTATTGAACAAGCGCCACATTGCCCTTCTCCACAGCCAACTTTAGTGCCAGTTAAGCCTAAAGTTTCACGAATGACTGTTGATAAAGGCGCTGAACTTTCGGCAACAACATTACGTTCTACGCCATTTACAAAAATTGTCTTTTGAATCATCTAATGCACCCCTTTCTAAAGTTTAAATACTTATAAATAACACAAGTATAGGTTTACAACATCTCGACATTGATTTTACAGTAATGTAAAAAATATGCTCATAGTGTAACAAATAGCATCTAAATTGTCAAGAAAGAGTAAATAAAAATGACTCACTTTAGCTTACAAACTAGGGTGTGTTTCTAAATTAAGAGCTTTTACTTTTTGGCAAGGAACAAAGTTTT
>CAYJDN010000076.1:0-726 GCA_964368925.1 uncultured Desulfovibrionaceae bacterium
GCCCAAATTTCATCTATATGCTAAAATTAGCTATATTGCAGAGGACTATTTTTTCCGACATTAGGCTTCGTCAAAAGTTTTTATCTTTCGGTCATTTATGTTTGGATAAACTCCCTCAAGAGAAAAACTTTGTTCCTTGCCAAAAAGTAAAAGCTCTTAATTTAGAAACACATTCTAGCATAAATTTATAATGAGGAGCAAATATGAAAGTAATACCTCTCATTCCGAATCCCAATCAAGCTTTGCAAATTCTGCTTGGCAATCAGGAAATAACTTTGCGTGTTTATCAGAGGAGTGAAAATCTGTATATAGATATGCGAAAGGCTGATACTGTTATTTGTTTAGGCCAGCGCTGTGTTTTTGGACGTTCGCTTATCACTTTTGCTCAAAATATATTTAAGGGTTCATTGCATTTTTTTGACATAAAAAGCGACAATTCGCCTAATTATAGCGAACTTTCTAGCAGATTTTTCCTTATTTATTTAGAAGAAAATGAAAATATGCCTCTAGCCTTTAAATGGTAGGTAACTATGCTACAATACAAGAAAAAACAAATTGAAATTCACATAGAATTTAACAAAGGGCTTTTAGGATTAGACAGTAAGAAATATATTTTTCGCTCATTTGCAACACATGTAGAAATACAAAAACCTGGTTTACCTGATAAAGCAAAGGCAAAAATCAAAATATATGGCTTATCTATGGCGACAATGGAAGAATTAACTA
>CAYJDN010000076.1:736-7988 GCA_964368925.1 uncultured Desulfovibrionaceae bacterium
AACTATGCTTTCTTATAAGCCTTTTGAAATGAGCAATAATAGAATTTCTATCTATGCAGGCGAAATAGACGAAAGCTCAAGCCCAGCTATAGAAATACATGAAGCAAATGATCAAAATATATTTAATCCTCATCTTTCGTTAGCCTATAGAGGCGAAATTACACGAGCTTTTGCAAATTTCAACGCTATGCCAGAATGTGTTTTTGAAATTCATGCTATGACGGGATATTATCCATCGTTAATTCCTGATAAAACAATAAGTTATAAAGGAATTGTTCCTTTGTCGATTATAGTGGCTGCGCTTGCTAAGGCTATGGATTATGAATTTATCAATCTTTCTTGCACGGCATCGTTAAAAAATCCTGTATTATCAGGCTCATTATTTGAAAAAATAATAAAAGCGAGCAAGCAAGCAGGGGTATATTTAATGTGTGATGATTGTGTTTTTACACTTTTGCCCAAAATTTTACCACATACAAGTCAAGCCTATAAAATTTCTGCACAAAATGGTTTGATTGCTTATCCGCAATTCCATAATGACGGCATACGATTTAAATCATTTTACAATAATAATATCAGTTATAACGGCTTGATAGAGCTTGAAAGCCTTGTGCCAAAAGCTTCAGGACTTTGGAGAATTGCCTCGCTCAATCATACATTAAGCGCAAATAGCATATATGATAGTTCTTGGTTTTCCACTATCTATGCAGAACATCTGGAGAATTAGCATGAGGGCAGAATATAAAGGGAATAGAGCGCACGCAAGCAGCAGTAGTTTTAGAAATGCTTTAGAATTTATGGTGGAAAATTGCATAAAAAATACTGTAAATACAGCGCTTTTAGTGAGAGTGGAGCAAGTAGAGCCGTCAAGTGCAAAATCGAAAAGTGGCAGGCTTACATGCAAACCCTTAGTGAACCAATACGACAGCAGAGGGAATATATTAGAAATGAGTCAGATTTTTGATATTCCTTATATGCGCTATCAAGGCGGAGTTGCGGCCATAGTTTGCGACCCTTGCGTGGGCGATATTGGTTTGGCGATTTTTGCACAGCAAGACATATCCTTAGTGGGCGAAAATGAGCTTTTATCACAAGTACAACCTGCTTCATTTCGATCTTACGATTTAGCTGACGGGCTTTATATAGGCGGATTTCTCAATCAAGCACCTGAAATTTGGCTTGAATTAACTCAAGATGGGCAAGCCACGCTTCACGCACCAACGAAGATTGTTATTGAGGCAAAAGATATTGAATTAATTGCTGAAAATAATATAAGCATGACTGCAAAAAGTGTAAACATTCAAGCAGTTGATAGTTTTGAGATGGCAAGCAGTCAAACAAATATTGAGAGCATAGTTGCAATTACAGGCGACACAAGTATTAAGGGGGCGGTAACAGTCAATGGAGAAACAAAGATTGTTGGCTCTACTACAGTCACTGGCGCTACTACGATACATGGATTAGCGACTATAAACGGCCTTACTACAATCACACCAGATGCAATTATTGCTTCTATAAGTTTTGTAAATCACAAACATGGCAATGTGGTGAACGGTCAATCGAAAACGAGCATAGCTGAGGTCTAGAGCGAGCCTGATTGCTCATTACAAGCAAGGAGGATTTATGAAAAGCTTTATCTTAGATGAAAATTGGGATATTTGCCTAAAAAATCGAAACATTTTTGTGGGCGAAGGAGATAATAGTCAACTATCTAAGGATTATAGAAATTCACTTGCCTATTTAATTGCTCAAAAAGTAGCAAATAAAATAAGGCTTTTCAAAAATGACGCCTATTTTGATTTAGACAAGGGAATAGATCATTTTTCATACGAATTTGCGAACAAAACAAATGTGAGTTTATTAAAAAAACGTATACAAGAAGAGGCATTAGAGGTGTTTTATGTGCAATCGGCACGCATTGAGAATTTAGAAGTGAAAGACAGAATTTTGAGCGGAACATTATATTTAGAATTAGAAAATGGAGAAAATATATATGTTGAAATTTGATCCACAATACGGCTTATTATGTGAAAATACGGAAGAAATTCGTGCGCAAGTAAGGCAAATATTTATAGACGCCTTTGGAGAAGATTTAGATGTTGACCCTGAAAGTCCGCAAGGACAGCTTATAGATTCTTTAACGGCAATTATAAGTGACAAAGATAGTCAAGTGCTTGAATTAGCTAATCAATTTGATCCTTATAAAAATGATGGAATCTATCAAGAAGCGATGGCGCATTTATATTTTATTGAGCGCAAGGGGGCGAGGGCAAGTCTTGTTACTTGTGAATGCAGGGGCTTAGCCAACACTTTTATTCCACGTGGCACAATTATTAAAAACGCCGATAATTTGCTTTTTTATTCTATAAATGACGCTTTTATTGGCGCAAATGGTAAGGTAGAAATTTCATTTGAGTGTGAAAAAACGGGCGCAATAAATATTCCTTTGTATAGTATTACTTCAATTGTGAGCGTTATTCCTGGCTTTGATTCAGTGATAAATAATAATCCTGCTCTTCTTGGCAGTGAGAAAGAGAGTAGGGCGGAGTTTGAAAAAAGACGCACATTAGCGATAGCGAAGAATGGTCAAGGTTCGCTTTTATCTCTTTATGGTGAATTATCTCAAGTAGATAATGTGGTGGACGTGCTTATTTTGGAAAATCCTACAAGTGTGAAACTTATTGAAAAGAATGTAGAAATTGAACCGCATAGTATTTATATTGCAATTTCTGGCGGTGAAGATAGTGCTATAGCAAGGGCAATTTATATAAAAAAAGATGCTGGTTGTGGCACTACTGGTACGCATAAAGTTCAACATTTTGAAGATATTACAGGCGCAAAATATTCTTATTTTATCAATCGCCCTATTCATTTTGCTTTGTCTATGCGTGTGCAAATTAAGCTCAAGGCCGATTCTAAATCTGACATAGAATCAGAAATCAAAGCCTTATTATTAGATGATTTTTATGGCAGATTTGACAATTATTTGAGTAAGAGGGTTGGCATTGGAGAGAATATCCATGCTTCACGATTTTATTTATCTCTTTTAAATGCGGGCATTAGTGAACTCACAAAATTAGAACTTTCTATTGATGGAAGTAATTTTTCTGAAAGTATTGAGCTTGATGCTAATCAGCTACCGATTTTGCTTGAAGAGAATATAGAATTAATTACTTCTAGTTCGTCTTGATAGGAGGATATATGCTTGATTATAATATAACAGTGCAATCGCAGTATAAAAATAGCCCTAAGCTCTTGAAATTACTAGATGGATTAAACGCTCTTATTGATCCAAGCAAGGATATTGAACTTTTTTTCAGCAAATATTTTCTTGTGAATAATGCTGAGGGAATAGTGCTTGATATTTGGGGTAGAATCGTAGGTGTAGAGCGGATAATTAAAGAATATTTTAGTTTTTTTGGTCAAAATAGCGGAAATTTTAATAATGCAAATTTCTATACTACTGACACAAGAAGGGTTTATGAACTTCCTGATTTATCGTATAAAATATTCATTTTATTGAAAATTGGCGCAAATATAGCGGCTAGTAATGTTGAGAGCATAAATAGTGCGCTTAGGGGAATTTTTCCTAACAGGCAAGTTTATGTACTAGAAACAGCGCCCATGCAGCTTTGTTATATATTTGAGTCTACTTTGAGTGAAGATGAAAGGCTTATCATTGAAGAAATTGATATTTTACCAACGGGGGCGGGGGTGGGCATTGAATATCTTGAACTTGCTCCAGATGAAACCTTTGGATTTTTGGGAAGTGAAATGCTTGGTTTTGACCAAGATGGTTTTATGGAAAGAGGCAAAATTGTATTAAGATAAGAGGGAAAATTATATCAAGATAAAAGGAGAGTTTATGATAAAGTATCCACAAATTATTCCAACAGCCTTTGCAAGTAAGGGCGATAAAAACACAATTCCTGCAACAAACGATATTTCTTTTGGTGAGGCAAGTTTTGAATATGGTTTTCCGCCAGTCACACAATTACCAATAAAATCAGGTGGTATAGCCCCACGCAGGAATGATTTTAATGGCATATTTAACGCTATTACTGAACATTTACTTTATTTGCAATCTGGCGGCGCTATGACTTGGAGCGAGCATTTGAATTATCCTGTAAATGCGATAGTTTATGCTTCAAATGGAATACAATACCGTTGTATTATAGAAAATGGCGTGAGCGCTTCAGCTGGCGTTAAAAATCCTATAGCAGAGCCTGAATATTGGGAAAATGCGGCTAGTCCTCTTTTGTATACTGGTGCTTTTGTTTCACTTTATGAAGAAAGCCCGCCGCCTCATTTTTATATGCGTGATGGCGCAGTTATCCATGATGCGAGTTTTGAAGTGCCAAGATTATATAAAAGTTTACAATTATCAAAAAATCAATGGAAGTTGAAAACAGAGGCGCAATGGCAAGAAATGCAAACGCAATACGGCGGAATAGGCGGAGTTCCATTTTTTGTGCTTGATACTTATGCAAATACTATACGTCTTCCTGACACACGCTCTATGTATGCTCGTGGGGGGAATGAGGCTGTGGGCACAGTTCTAAAGAGTGGTCTTCCTGAAGTGAGCGGTTTTTTTAATGTCTTATTTAAAAATGCAAATGGCGAAGCCACTGGCGCATTTTCTGATGGTTTTAATATATATTACGGATCGTTAACGACAACAGGCGCTCAAGTGTATGTGCAATCTATGGCATTTAATGCTTCTGCAAGTAATGCGATTTACGGCGGTGCGCAAAATGTGCAACCTAATACTTATGTGCACTTAGATTGTATTTATGCAGGATAAAATTTAGGGTTTAGAATGTAGAGTTTTCAATAAGCTAAGAATGAAAATTAAGGAAATACTATGAAAGAAGCAGTGTATCAATATGATAATAAAGGTTTTTATTTAGGGGAAACAGTCGCTTATAATGGATTAATGCCACATGGCACAACAAAGATAAAGCCACAATATGAAGATGGATTTATTGCCTGCTGGAATGGGCAATCTTGGGAACAGATTGAAAATCATAGAGGCGAAAAAGGTTTTGTAGATAATATCTCCTTTGAAATCAAAGAATACGGCGCATATCCTCATGGCTGGTCGAAAGAATATGTGAAATCTTTAGAGGAAGTAAGGGCGCAATCATTTGAAAAAGTAAAGGAAATTGATAAAACAAAACGCGAGGAACATTTCCAAATAAATGAACTTTCTCTTCCTAAAAAACATGCTCATATATTTGAATGGCTTGTTTTTGCAAAATACAAAGCTATGGGCAAATTTAGCGAAGAAGCGATAATTATTGATAGCCTAGGCTATAATATGAATGAATTTAGCCCTGATTTCATCGAAAATTCTATGTTTGAACTTTTACAAGAAATCAATGTGATAAATACACAAAAGAAAGAAAATCTTGAAGAAGTTCAAGCTTGTGAAAGTATAGAAAAATTAGAAGAACTTATGCTCAAATTGTCAGAATAAAAGAATATTTTTTCTTTTATCGCACCCAAGCATTAGCCCTATTGGCTATTCTTTCCATAATTCTTACAGATTCAGTAAAAGCGTGCTCAATTTTATTATCTAAGGCTTTGTCATGCACTTCTGGCAATAGAAGCGCATTATAAGCCTTAGTTTTTATTTTTTGATTCAATTCCTGCATATCATTTTTTATTTGTTCATCATTATTTTGAATCAAGCCTTCTTCTTCACCGCTTTCATGCGTAAGCAAGAAATAACTCAATTTATATACATGACGGGCATCAAGAAATATATTATGTAAAGTCTTTGAAATGATAGGCGAAATTTCTTGTGTTGAAGAAATACTTTCGTCATAGTAAAGAATGAGTTCGCTTGTTTTATCTCCAATTCTTTCCAAATCAGAAGCATACGACACTATTCCATACAGCGATTGCATAAGCTCCACAGGTAACTTTGTTTGAGAAAGCTGTGAAGCATAATCATTTATATCCTTATAAAGGCTATTAAGCTCCAATTCGCTTGATTTAATATAGGGAATTTGTGTTGTGTCATTATTAAAAAGAATTTCTTCAAGCGCATTCAATTGCTTAAGCGTGATCTTTGCCATGTGATTACACTCGTTTTTAAGCGCAGAAATTGCATCAATAGGTGAAGTCACTATAAGTTTTCTATCAAGATTGCTTATTTGAATTTTTTCAACTTCCTTTTCATCGTGGATAATAAAACGTATTAATTTTGTAAAAGGACTTACAAAAGGCAAAAATAACAATGTATTAGCGATATTAAGGAATGTATGCGCATTTGCAATTTGATGAGGGATAGATATAGATGTCTGCTCAATCAAAGGCAGGTAAAAAGGCATAAGCGGATAAAATATAACAACAGCTAATAAATTGAAAAGTACATGCGCCATACTCGTCTGCTTCGCTGCTCTAGATGTGCCAATAGCCGCTAACATAGCCGTAATTGTCGTGCCAACATTCACACCAAGTATAATGGACATGGCCGCTTCAAGTGGCATAAGTCCCTGACTCGCTAAAGCAATAGTAATACCCATAGTTGCCGAACTCGATTGAACCAATAAAGTAAGTCCTGCTCCAGCTAATAAACCTAAAAAATGATTGTCAGCAAACATAAGGAATATATCTTTCCTGTCCCTAAGAAAATACATCGCATTTTCCATAGTTTGCATGCCAATAAACAAAAGACCAAAAGCTAAAATTCCTATCCCAATATCCTTTTTTGCCTTCGTTTTTGAAGCTAAAAGAAGTAATACGCCAACAATAATGAATACATAAGCAAAATCTTTCACATTAAAAGCCACAATCTGCCCAGTGACTGTTGTGCCAATGTTCGCACCCATAATAACACCAATAGCCTGCTTCAAAGTCATAAGACCAGCATCAACAAAGCTAATCGTCATCACCGTAGTCGCAGAACTAGATTGCAAAAGCATAGTGGCAACCGTGCCAACCAAAACACCAATAATAGGCGTCTTAGTCAAAGTCGCAATAAGCGAACGTAATTTGTTGTCAGCTAATGCCTGCAAAGAATCACTTAAAAGTTTTATGGCAAATAAAAAAATACCTACACCACCAAGAAGCTGTATTGCCGTTTGTAAAGACATGAATTCTCCGATAAAATATTATAATGTCAAATTTTCAAAGAATTAAGGCGTATTTATTTGTATATAAGAGTAATTTATCAAAGGTTTACGCATTTTACAAGGATTTTATATTTGTTTAAAATTTTGGGGGATTTTTTGAATTTTGGGGG
>CAYJDN010000077.1:0-7985 GCA_964368925.1 uncultured Desulfovibrionaceae bacterium
CCTCCCCCAAAAAAAATTCCCCCAAAAAATCCACTCCTATAAATCTTCTAATTCGGGGAAGAGCTGCGAACACATATCACGCAGTTTATATTTTTGAATTTTCCCTGAGGCTGTGAGTGGGAAAGCTTCTATGACGTGTATATGCCTTGGCACTTTATGCCAAGCTATGTGTCCTTTTGCGAAGGCACGAATTTCTTCTGGTTTTATGGTAGTATTTTCTTTTAGAATGATGAAAGCGGCAACTTCTTCGCCGTATTTTCTTGATGGAGCGCCAACTATTTGAATGTCATGAATTTGTGGCATACCTAGGAAGAATTCTTCTATTTCGCGCGGGTAGATATTTTCGCCAGCACGAATGATCATATCTTTGATACGCCCTGTGATGGTGAGGTAGCCTTCGTCGTCTATGACACCTAGGTCACCTGTGTGTAGCCAGCCATCGTTATCTATAGCGTGTGAGGTTTCTGTTGGCATTTTGTAGTAGCCTTTCATTACGTTATAGCCACGACAGCAGATTTCGCCAGTAGTATTAGCGGCGAGGTTTTCGCCAGTTTCAGGATCTTTGATACGCACGTCTATACCTGGCATTTCTTTACCAACGGTTTTGCAGCGTTTATCTATAGGTTCATTTGTGGTTGTCATGGTCATAACGGGAGAACCTTCGGTTAGTCCGTAAGGGATTGTTATTTGACGCATATTCATTTCTTCAAAAACTCTACGCATGAGAGGTTCTGGGCACACTGCACCTGACATAATACCAGTTCTAAGGCTTGAATAGTTATATTTTCCAAAATGCCTATGTTCAAGAATTGAGAGGTACATAGTTGGCACGCCATAGAGAGCGGTACATTTTTCATTATGCACGGCTTCCATAACGAGTACGGCGTTGAATGATTCGATAAACACCATACTTGCGCCGTGGTTTACGCAAGCCATAACACCTAACACGCAACCGAAGCAGTGGAAAAGTGGTACAGGAATACAAACTTTATCTTTATCGCTGAGGAGCTGATTTTGCCCAATCCAATAACCATTGTTTAATATACCAACGTGTGTGAGCATTACACCCTTAGGGAAGCCAGTAGTTCCTGAAGTATATTGCATATTTATAATATCATATGGTGATAATGAAGCTTGTCGAGCGGCGTATTCTTCGTCAGTCACTTTATCTTTGAGATTGAAAATATCATCTAATGTATACATACCATTATGTGAACCCTCGCCCATGAAGACGACTCTTTTGAGCATTGGGAAATTTGGCACGTCAAGCTTATCTTTATCTTGAGTAGCAAGTTCTGGTACTATCGTATTGAGAATATTTACAAAATTATGATCTCTATTTCCTTCAATGATGAAGAGGTTAGAGGTATCGGATTGCTTTAGCAGATATTCTAATTCACGTTCTCTGTATGAAGTATTGACAGGAAGTAGCACAGCGCCAATACGAGCTGTAGCGAACATAAGAGTGAGCCAGTGTGGAACATTTGTTGCCCAAATGGCGACTTTTTCATCTTTTTGTACACCAAGAGCCATGAGGCCACGAGCGAGTGCGTCTACATCTTCATCAAATTGCTTCCAGCTTTGTCTAAAGCCTTGATTAAAGTAGAGTATTGCTTCTTGATCTGGGTTTTTAGCTGCAGTTTCACGTAAAAGTTGACCAAGAGTTTTTTCCAATAATTTAAATTCGGACATTTTATTTCCTTTAGGATATATATAAAAATCTAGCTAAGTATGTGACCTAACTTTTCTTTTTTAGTATTTAAATAATGTGTATTTTGTTCAGACTTGAGGGTTTCTAATGGTATGCGTTCAAGAATATTGATTCCATAGCCCTCTAAACCTACGATTTTTTTAGGATTATTAGTAAGTAGTTTCAAATCTCTTACACCTAAATCCACTAAAATCTGTGCACCGATGCCATAATCTCTAAGATCGGCTCTAAAGCCTAATTTTTGATTTGCTTCAACTGTGTCGTATCCTTCGTCTTGGAGTGCGTATGCTTTGATTTTATTAGCTAATCCAATACCACGCCCTTCTTGGCGCATATAGAGGATAAGTCCTCTGCCTTCTTTTTCAATTGCTTGCATTGCAGAAGCGAGCTGATTTCCGCAATCACAGCGCAAGGAAGCAAGTGCATCACCAGTAAGACATTCGCTATGCACACGTGCAAGAACTGGTTCGCCATTAGCAATGTCGCCCTTTACAAGTGCAAGGTGAGTTTTTCCATCATACTGATTTTCATAAGCAATTATTTTAAAATCACCATGAGCAGTAGGCATTTTTGCTTCAGCAACTCTATTTACAGCCACTTGGCCACGAGCCATACGATAGCGGATTAATTCTTTAATAGTAACAATTGGCAAATTATGTTCTTTTGCGAAAACTTCAAGCTCTGGCATACGTGCCATAGTGCCATCATCATTCATTATTTCGCAAATAACAGCTGCATGCTTTAGGCCTGCTAGGGCTGAAAGTTCAACGCTGCCTTCTGTTTGCCCTGCACGAGTAAGCACACCGCCTGGTTGTGCTCTTAGTGGGAAGATGTGTCCTGGTGTGACTAAATCTGAAGCCTCAGCATCATCAGCAATTGCAACTTCAATAGTTTTAGCTCTATCAGCGGCAGAAATACCCGTAGTAACGCCAACTCTAGCCTCGATTGAAACAGTAAAGTTTGTCCCAAATCGTGAACCATTGCGGCTTGTCATAAGTGGTAGGTCTAATTTATCGCAATATTCATCGCTAAGAGAGAGGCAAATAAGTCCACGGCCGTATTTTGCCATAAAATTTATGGCTTCAGGAGTGGCATATTCAGCGGCAATAGTTAAATCACCTTCGTTTTCACGATCTTCATCATCAACAAGTATATACATTTTCCCAGCACGTATGTGCTCAATTGCTTCTTCTATGGAATAAATCATTCTATTTCCTATGTATTAAAAACCCAATTCTTTCAGATAACTTTCAGTAAGCTTAGAATTTTGTTCTTCTTTAGTTTGTGTGTATGAAAGTGTGCGTGAATGCACGTATTTACCAATAATATCACTTTCGATATTTATTTTGTCATATATCTTCCAAGATTGTGCAGTGGTTTCCTGCCAGGTTTCAGGAATAATATTTACCTTAAAATTCGTTTTGTCAAGTTCGCTCACAGTGAGGCTAATGCCGTCCAAACAAACAGAACCTTGTGATATTACAAGACCTTGCAATGAATTTGGAAGTTGAAAAGTACAAATTTTAGATGAAAGTTTTTCTTCAATATTTTGTAAAATGGCCAAATCATCGACATGGCCTGTCACGATATGCCCCCCTAATCTATCGCCTAAAGCCAAAGCTCGTTCGCAATTTACATAAGAAGAAGTCTTTAAAAAGCCAAGGTTTGTCAATTCTAAAGTTTTAGTGGAAGCATAGGCTGAAAATGAAAAATCGTCAAAGGTTTCAACAGTTAAGCATACTCCATTAATTGCTATGGATTCGCCTTTTACTATATTTTTGAACATTTTTACTGGAGCAAATTGAAAACGAGCTTCGCTAGCACTTTTTTGTATGTGCAAAACTTTTGCTTTTGTTTGAATAATACCTGTAAACATTTATAATTCCTATAATTATATCTTATTTGATTTTTTAGGAAGGTATATTCCTTCTATTGTGTCTTCATGTAAGATAAATTCTAAAAGTTTGAAGTCAAGGATTTTATTTTCTAATAAATTTGGGTTAACTACTGGAATTGCTGAATTTGATAAGAGCATTTTGGGTGCAATAAATTGTCTATATTCATCAACTAAATTGCTTGTGAGAAGCGAAGTCGCAAGCTTTGCACCGCCCTCACAAAATATATAGTTAATTTTTTCCTCTTTATATAAGGTAGGCAATATTGATTTTATTGAATCAATGGCGTACACTTTTGCGCCTTTTGCTTGTAATGCTAGAGCCTTAGATGATTTTGCTTCTTTGTCATTTGTAAGAAATATAAGTTCTTTTATTCTTTCTTCTAAAAGATAGTATTTATTATCAAGTTCAGGTAAATTTGAGCACAATACACCCGCTCTTGGTTGCTTCAAACATTCGATATCACGGGCATTTAATTTTGGATTATCATAAATAAATGTATTATTTCCAACTAATACAAGCCCATTTGCTAATCCGATTTTAGCACGCAAGTTGGCTACAGCTGTTCGTGCTCCTGCATTTGTTATGGGATATGGTTTATTCTCTTCTAAAGAAATTTTACCATCAAGACTTGTCGCCATCTTCAAAATAATGTAAGGGCGTTTTTCTTGTATCCACACAAGATAATCAGCTAAAGAAATTTTACATTCTTCTTCACAAACGCCTGAAATAACTTCAATATTATGATTTTGTAAAAATTCAATTCCGCCAGAAGCTATGTCATGCGGATCACGCAGGCCGACAACCACTTTTGTTATACCAGCTTCAATTATGGCTTTTGTGCAAGGTGGGGTTTTTCCTGTGTGATTACAAGGCTCTAAAGTAACAACTATAGTAGCATTCTTAGTGTCTATTCCATTTTTTCTAGCGTTTTTTAAACAATCGACTTCGGCATGATCATTACCATAATTATGATGATAACCACTTGCAACTATTTCATTATCTTTGATTAAAACAGCACCAACACATGGATTGGGAGCAACAAAAAATCGACCTTGTTTTGCAAGATCTATAGCCATTTTCATCGCTTTTTCATACAGTTCCATTTGCATAAGTCTATACTATAAAGGAAATTCGGTCATAGGGCTAAATGAAACTAATTTATGTGCTATGCCTGCTTCACCAAGCATTTTTTCGCCTAATGGATCATTATAGGCTTGCGTATAAATTATTTCTTTAATGCCGCAATTTATAATCATTTTTGTACAAATAATACAAGGTTGCGTTGTGCAAAAAATGGTTGCACCTTTCAAAGAAATTCCATTCACAGCAGATTGAATAATAACATTCTGTTCTGCGTGTAGACCACGGCAAACTTCATGCCTTTCTCCAGATGGAATATTCAATTCTTTTCTAAGACAGCCAGCTTCTGTACAATGGCTAATTCCCGACGGAGTACCATTATAACCTGTAGCCAAAATTTGACTATCACGCACAGCAATTGCGCCAACTTTTCGACGTATGCAAGTAGAGCGTTGCGCTATAGTATAAGTAATTTGCAAGAAATATTCTTCCCAAGTAGGGCGTTGAAAAACGTCAGAATGTTGCATAAATATCCTTATAAACCAATGATTTATAAAAGCATAATAGCAGACCCAGCACAAAGTTCGCCAAGTCTGCTATTATGACGCAAGAGCTATTAATTATTGAATAAAGGGAAAGCTTGCGCAAATTTTGTTACATCTTTGCGGATATCTTTCAATTTTTCTTCATTATTATGATTATTCAAACTTGAGATAATATATTCTGCTACTTTTTCCATATCTTTCGTGTTCATACCACGTGTTGTAAGTGCTGGAGTGCCTAAGCGGATACCAGAAGTTACAAATGGCGAACGTGTTTCAAAAGGAACAGTATTTTTATTTACTGTAATACCAGCAAGATCAAGCGCATGTTCCGCATCTTTACCAGTATATTCTTTATTTGTAAGGTCAATAAGCATAAGATGGTTATCAGTGCCGCCAGAAACAAGATTAAAGCCTGAATCTAAAAGGCATGTTGATAACACCTTAGCATTCGCCAATACATTTTGTTGGTATACTTTGAAATCGTCTTTCAAAGCTTCGCCAAAAGCAACAGCCTTAGCAGCAATAACATGCATCAATGGGCCACCTTGAATGCCTGGGAAAATTTGACTGTTTAAAGTCTTCGCTAATGTGCCTTCAAGGTCTTGCGCTAAAATCATACCACCACGAGGGCCACGCAAAGTTTTATGCGTTGTTGTGGTTACAACATGTGCATGATTTATCGGCGATGGGTGCAATCCTGCAGCTACTAAACCAGCAATGTGCGCCATATCAACAAAAAGAATTGCGCCAACTTCATCAGCAATAGCACGGAATTTAGCAAAATCAATAATGCGTGAATAAGCCGAAGCACCTGCAATAATCATTTTTGGATTATGCGCCTTAGCTTGTGAAAGTACATTATCATAGTCAATTAATCCAGTAGCTTTATCAACACCATAAGAAACCATATTGAAAAGTCTGCCTGAAAAATTCACAGGGCTACCATGTGTTAAATGTCCGCCATGAGATAAATCCATACCAAGCACAGTGTCGCCCGGTTTCAAATAAGCAAGATAAGCGCCCATATTAGCTTGTGAACCTGCATGAGGCTGAACATTGGCATAATTACAGCCAAAAAGTTCACACGCCCTTGAAGTTGCTAAATCTTCAGCAATATCAACAAATTCACAACCACCATAATAACGTTTGTGTGCATAGCCTTCTGCATATTTATGTGTTAATACAGAACCTTGCGCTTGACGTACAGCTGGAGATACAAAGTTTTCAGAAGCAATAAGTTCTAAATTTGACATCTGTCTATTGCTTTCTAAGAATATTGCGTCCGCTACAGCTTTGTCTTGTAGAATGAGTTCGTCCATAATAAACTCCTATAATTTTTTCAAAAATCTAATTATTCTGCATACTTTTTGAAAAGTACTGCACCATTTGTGCCACCAAAACCGTATGATGTTGAAAGTACATATTGCGGATCTAATTTCTTAGAGCCATCAGCCATGTAATTCAAGTCACATTCAGGATCTGGATTTGTAAGGTTAATAGTGCCAGGAACCATACCTGTATGCAGAGTCATAACGGAAAATACAGCTTCAACAGCACCAGCAGCACCTAACAAGTGACCAATTTGACCCTTATTAGCTGAAATTGAGATGTTTTTAGCATGATCGCCAAAGAGAGATTTAATAGCCTTGGTTTCTGTCAAATCGTTGAGATAAGTAGAAGTACCATGAGCATTCATGCAAGTGATATCAGTAGGTTGCAAACCAGATGTTTTAATAGCTTGAGCCATAGCTTGTTTCATACCAGCGCCTGATTCATGCGGAGCTGTCATGTGATAAGCATCACCAGAAGCACCAAAACCTAAATATTCTGCATAGATAGTAGCGCCACGAGCTTTAGCAGAGCTTAAACTTTCAAGTAAGAGTAAGCCTGCGCCTTCGCCCATAACAAAGCCTTCACGTTTTGCATCAAAAGGACGAGAAGCAAGGGTTGGATTGTCATTATTACCTGTCGCAAGCGCTTTTAGAGCTGTAAAACCTGAAACACCCATAGGTGTAACAGTCGCTTCAACACCGCCTGTAATCATTGCTTTTGCACGCCCTAGCATAATTTCTTGAGCCGCATAACCGATAGCATGTGTACCAGAAGCACAAGCCGAAGTAAGAACAATATTAGACCCTTTCGCACCAGTAAATATTGAAATTTGCCCAGGCGCCATATTTGAAATAAGCATTGGAATGTAGAAAGGAGATATTTTAGATGGGCCTGCATCAATCAATTTTTGGTGGAAAGTTTCAATTGTTCCGAGTCCGCCAAGACCAACGCCAACTAATACGCCTACGTCTTCGGCATTTTCTTCGGTAATTTCAAACTTTGCATGTGGTAGCAATTTAGTTGCAGCAGCAACAGCAAGTTGAACAAATCTATCCATACGTTTTGCCTGTTTAGCTGGCATATATTCTTCTGGATTAAAATCTTTAATTTCGCCTGCAATAGTGGCATCAAAGCCAGTAGCATCAAACAAAGTAATAGGCCCAATACCGCTCTTTCCTTCGCATAAAGCGCTAAAAGAAGATTCAGCATCTTTGCCTAAAGGGTTTAAAGTCGACATCCCTGTGACGACAACACGTTCTAACATGTATATCTCCTAAAAAGTTCTCAATTTTTTTTCAATTTCAATATAAAAAAACATTTACAAAAGATATACTATTTACCATAAATTAGCAAGAATTTAAGGCTGTGTTTCAAAATTAATTAGTCTATTAGAAATTGCGCTATTTTCCTTAGATAGTG
>CAYJDN010000078.1:0-4724 GCA_964368925.1 uncultured Desulfovibrionaceae bacterium
AATCAACACAAGATTTTGGGAGGCGAACATGCTTATCACAAAACCTCATACAGTAGGCCAAAGGGCATCTATGCCCGATTACAGCCAGACAATTAGGGATTATGCTCATGGTGGTAAAGCGCCAGAGGCTGATCCTTTTGCCAGTTTTTTGACACAAATCGAGCAATCGAATCCTAGTCCTGAAGCGAACAATTCTTCTGCGTATATTGACACGCATCTTGGGCTTAGTCCTTATGCTAAATCAAATATTGAAGCAGGTTTGCAGGGAAGTGAGGAGTCTTATAGACAATCTAGTTCAACAATTCCAAATAATTTACAATCTATTACAGAAATTGCACCTGCTGATATTTCTGCGCAAATCTTACGTGCTAATCAGCAAGCTGAGCAAAGTATTGAGAATGCAAAATTATCTAAAGAAATAAATGATACTTTCAGAAATACTCAAACAATTCAAGACAAATACGGCGTTAAAATAGCTAAAAATCAGGGCATAGAATTAATTGCCACCGAACAAAATGTAAAAGCCCACACTTCTGACACAGCTCCAACGATTGAACAAAGTACAATACGTGGCATAGCGTTAAAACAGAATAATGGAATACAGCTTTTTGATACTCCATCTATGGGCGAGTTGATGCGTAGTGCTATTCCGCTTGATTCTTCTTCACTAAACACACTTTCTCGTGTTGAGATTGTAAAAGCTAAGAAGCTACAAAATCTTGAAGTAAATGACGCTAAAATGTTAGAAAGAAAGGCAAATCAGGAAAACATTATAGAAAACAAACAAGATAAAAATAAAACAGAAAAAAATGAAATAATAAATAATGATAATGAGTCTTTAGGTGACTTATCGGCAAAATATGAATCGGGTTCAGGTGGTAGTCTTACTATAGGTTATGATAGAATGGGCGGCACATCTTATGGCAAGTATCAAATTGCTTCAAACACGGGTTCTTTTGATGCTTTTTTGACATACCTTAGAGATTCTGCGCCTGACATAGCGAAGGAATTGGAGGAAGCAGGTGATGCGAATACTGGTTCTAAGAGTGGTGCTGTGCCTGAAAAATGGAAAGAGATTGCACAAAATGATGCAGAACGTTTTGACAAATTGCAAGAGGGTTTTATAAAGCAGAGTCATTTTGATCCTGCTATTAGCGCTTTAGAACAATCGGGGCTTGACACAGAATCGAGCACTTTAAAGCAAGTTGTTTGGTCAACGGCTGTACAACATGGCGTTTCGGGAGCAAAGAAAATTTTCTCAAGGGCATTGGAGAATTTATCTGAAATTAGTGAAAAAGATTTTATTACAAATGTCTATGATATAAGAGCAAAGCAATTTGCGTCTTCAACAGCTAGCGTTAGAGAAGCTGTGCAGTCAAGGCTTGAAAATGAAAAAAAGAGTGCGCTAACCTCTTTGGGATAGATATTTTTATATATGATTTCAATTGCTTATTGTTAGCATGACAAAACTCTTCATTTCGAAAAACTTTTAGGCTTATAATTATAAATATCTTTTATAAAGGCAAAATTTATTTTAGTATAAATCTTGCCTTTTTTTATCTTTTTAAAATAGTATTTTTGATAATTCATTTATAGCATTTATGTAAATCTATTTTAAATAATTCGTTTAATTTTAATCGCTATAGTACATAATTTAATCTTGATTCTTTGTAAGAAAATTAACTTTTAAAATCCTCTTAAAAAGGCTTGCAAAGGGAAAAAAAATAGAGTACAAGACTAGGACGTATTATTATTAGTAGTATTGTCTAATTTTTAGCTTTATTACTCACTTTAACCCATAACTTTCAACTTTTTAGCGAGGTCTTATGTTCTCACTACTTGTCGTACTTGCATGTGCTATCCTAGCCATAGCCTACGCATTCAAGTCTTCTAAAGTGCTTTTTGCAAATCCAACAGGAAATGAAGAAATGCAACGTATTGCTGGTGCAATACAAGAAGGCGCTGATGCGTATCTTAAACGTCAGTATACAACTATTGCTATCGTGGGTATTGGAATCACCGTATTCTTGCTCATCTTCTTAGGATTTTTTGTTGCTTTTGGTTTCGTTCTTGGTTCTGTATTATCTGGCGTAGCTGGTTTTATTGGCATGAACGTTTCTGTTAGAGCTAACGTACGCACAACCGAAGCGGCTCGTAAGGGCATGTCACCTGCTTTAAACATCGCTTTTCAATCAGGCGTTATTACAGGTTTACTTGTTGTAGGCTTAGGTCTTTTAGGCGTTGCTGGTTATTATGCTCTTCTTATGATGTTTAACATCGGTCAAGACACATTGATTGAAGCATTAGTAGCTCTTTCTTTTGGTGCATCACTTATTTCTATCTTTGCTCGTCTTGGCGGCGGTATCTTCACAAAAGGTGCTGACGTTGGTGCTGACTTAGTTGGTAAAGTTGAAGCTGGTATTCCTGAAGATGATCCACGTAACCCTGCTGTTATTGCTGATAACGTTGGTGATAACGTTGGTGACTGTGCTGGTATGGCTGCTGACCTTTTTGAAACATATGCTGTAACTATTGTTGCGACTATGGTTCTTGCTGCACTTTTCTTCACAGGCGAATTACAATCAACTATGATGATGTATCCGCTTCTTATTTCAGCTGTTTGTATTCTTGCTTCAGTGCTTGGCGCTAAGTTCGTAAAATTAGATGCAAGCTTGAAAGTTATGAAAGCTTTATATAAAGGTTTAATCGCTACTTGCGTATTTGCCGCTATTTTCATCACAATCATTACTGTTTCTCTTTTCTCAGGATTCTCTTCAATGACAATTCAAGGGCAAGAATTTGGCGTAATGAATATGCTTATCTGCGTATACACAGGTCTTGGCGTAACTGGTTTACTTGTTTGGATTACTGAATACTACACAGCTACTGCTTACCGTCCTGTAAAATCAATTGCTGCTGCTTCTGAAACTGGCCACGGTACTAACGTAATTCAAGGTCTTGCTGTTTCTATGGAAGCAACTGCACTTCCAGTATTTGTTATTTGTGCCGGTATTTTAGTAACTTACTTAAATGCTGGTTTATTTGGTATTGCAATTGCTGCTACAACAATGCTTGCATTAGCTGGTATGGTAGTTGCTCTTGATGCTTATGGCCCAGTTACTGATAATGCTGGTGGTATTGCTGAAATGTCAGGTTTACCTGAAGAAGTACGTACAGTAACTGACGCTCTTGATGCTGTTGGTAACACAACTAAAGCTGTAACTAAGGGTTATGCTATTGGTTCTGCTGGTTTAGCTGCATTAGTATTATTTGCAACTTACACAGAAGATTTAGCTCGCTTCTTCCCACACTTAGACGTTGCTTTCTCATTACAAGATCCATTTGTACTTATTGGTTTATTCATTGGTGGTTTACTTCCTTACCTCTTCGGTGCTATGGGCATGATGGCTGTTGGCCGTGCTGGTGGCGCTGTTGTTGTTGAAGTACGTCGTCAATTCAGAGAAATTCCTGGCATTATGGAAGGCAAAGCAAAACCAGATTATTCTGCTGCTGTTGATATGCTTACAAAAGCTGCTATCAAAGAAATGCTCATTCCTTCATTATTGCCTGTTCTTGCTCCAATTATCCTTTACTTTGTTGTAAACATGATTGGCGGACAAGTTGCTGCTTTTGCTTCTGTTGGTGCTATGCTTATGGGTACTATCATTACTGGTATCTTCGTGGCTCTCTCAATGACAAGTGGCGGTGGCGCTTGGGATAATGCGAAGAAATATATCGAAGACGGCTATTTTGGCGGTAAGGGTTCAGAAGCTCACAAAGCTGCTGTTACTGGCGATACTGTTGGTGACCCATACAAAGATACAGCTGGCCCAGCTATCAACCCGATGATCAAAATCATCAACATTGTAGCTCTTCTACTTCTCCAAATCCTCCACTAGGAAATATGAAAAAAGGCACTGTAAAAAGTGCCTTTTTTTTGTTCTCATTTATTTTATTTCTGCTAGGGTGTGCTAATCTTTTTCTTCTAAACACCGATAAGAATTAGAGTCAGTTGTAGCAAAAAGATAATTTTAGCTAAACACAGAATTGAAATGAAGCCTTATGTGAATAGCTGCAATTTAATTTTACTTGCTAAAGAGATGTTTTTCTCATATATTTAGGTATTACTTATTACAAGGATATATTATGATCAGATTACTCATTGTAGATGATTCTAGCTTTATGCGTTCTGCTATAAAGAAGATGCTGCAAGACGAAAATGATATAGAAATAGTTGCTGAAGCAAAGAATGGGAAAGAGGGGCTTGAACTTGCCGAACAATTCAAACCAGATATAATTACGCTCGATATTGAAATGCCAATATGTAATGGGCTTGAAATGCTTGAGAAACTCATGCAAGAAAATCCTACCCCCGTTATTATGCTTAGCTCTTTGACTACTAAAGACGCTGAACCAACCCTAAAAGCATTAGAATTAGGCGCTTTAGACTTTATGCCAAAATATAAAGAAGGCGTTTCTTCTATACATCATTTAAAAATTGAATTAGTAGAAAAAATTCGTATCTTTAGCAAACGTGCTCCTATGATGCGATTAAGAAAATCTACCCTTAAATCTTCTGCATTTGCAAATCGCAGTAGCCTGTCACAAACACAAGCAAGAAGCCATAACCATACGCATGCAAATGGGCATACTCTTACAAATGGGCATACTCTTACAAATGGACATGCAACTACTAATGGGCATGCAACTACTAATGGGCACGC
>CAYJDN010000078.1:4824-7924 GCA_964368925.1 uncultured Desulfovibrionaceae bacterium
GCAACTACTAATGGGCACGCGCATACTCATTCTCATTCAACATCGCATACACAAAATGAGAGTCCTTTAGCGAAATCACAGATGAGAAGTTCCTTGCAGGATAGAGTGCAAAAACACACTTCAACTGTAAATTCAGCTCAATACGATTCTAAAGGGATTATACAATTACCTCAAGGTAACGCAAAAAAGAATTTAGTAGGTATAGGCGTTTCTACTGGTGGCCCTCCTGCTATACAAAAAGTGCTTACGGCGCTACCGAAAAACTTCCCTGCTTGTATCCTTATAGCACAACATATGCCCGCATCTTTTACAAATGCCTTTGCTGCAAGACTCGATTCTCTTTGCCAAATTACAGTAAAAGAAGCGGCAACTGGCGACCCAATTACTAAAGGCACAGCCTATGTTTGCCCTGGTGGCAAGCATATTCGTGTAGAATTACGTAAGAATTTGCCTTATTTAGTTGTCAGCGAAGAACCGCATGAAGCACTCTATAAGCCATCAGCAAATGTGCTTTTTGAAAGTCTTGCTGAATTTAGTCGAAATGCTGTGGGTCTTATGATGACTGGCATGGGCAATGATGGACTCATCGGAATGAAAAGCTTCAAAGAAAAAAATGGCAAAATCATTGCTCAAGATGAACAATCATGCGTGGTTTATGGCATGCCTAAAGCTATTGTAGACGCTGGCTTAGCCGATGAAGTCGTGCCACTTGATAAGATTGCTGAAAGAATAGTGAAAGCTATTTATGAATAAAATCAAGATGAAAATCACTCAGCACTTTTCCCTCAATAACCTATTATCTTGAATACAACCGAGCCTAATAGAATAAATTCAAAAATAAAATGTATCAATTTATCAAAGACTTTCTAGTTATCACACTTTCAAAGATAGATTATAGAAAAGATAGAAAATACAATTGTGACCTTGTAAACCTGCTAATTAATTGCAAACGATGAGAAGAAATCTTATGTTGCCAAAAGACACAAACGACAAAGAACAAAAAAAGATCCCTACTACTGCAAGCCCTAAACCTGCAAATAGTATATTCAATAAAGCGGACGCAAGTAAGACTATGCCTAAAAGCCAAGAGCAAGCAAAGTCGACTATTGCGTCACGTCCAAGCATAACAAGCAAAAATAGCAGCACAAGTTTTACAAAAAATACTTCTTCAAGCACAAGTGTATCATCAAGTGTATCATCAAGCGCAAATATAGGCACAAAAACAAGCACAGTAGCAAGCACAACAACAAACACGACACTTAGTAAATCTAGTCCTAGCGCAAGTCAAATTTCAAGCACAAGCAAAACTTCTCCTTTATCAAAAGCAAGCACAAGTAATATCATAAATACAAGCGCAAGCAGTGTCGGAAATACAAGCTCAAAAAATGTAACAACAGGACAAAGCACAACAAGCGCACGCCCTACTCTGCAAAAAGATTTAAGCAAAACTGCAAGTATGAGCAAGACTAGCGCTAGCACAAGTGCAAGTACAAGTGCAAGTACAAGTGCAACAAGTACAAGTGCAAGCACAAGTGCAATATGGACAGCCAATAGTAGCAATTCTCTTACAAACCGCCCTACAAGCACAAGCACTCTTAGTACTTTAAATAAAGCAAGTACAAGCTCGCAAAGTGCAATAAGCAAGGCAAGCAATATGAGTTATAGCGCTGCAAATACAAGTACAACAAGCGCAAAAAGTCCAACGAAGCTTGCAAGTTCAACTTCAACTTCGACCACAAAAACGAGTACTACAGCATCAAGCCTTAGTTTTAGCTCAAATTCTAGTCTTGCCAATACTTCTAGTCAGAATCCTGCAAGTACTTCAAACCTAAGTACATTAAGTAAAATTTCCACTCTAAGCAAAACAAGTAGCTCGAATAGAACAAACCCAATCTATACAAGCACAAGTTCAAGCTTAAATAATGCAAATATAAGCGCTACAAAGACTGAACACTCACAAATATCAGGCCTTAGCTCACGCTTTACAAATACGACAAATAAAAGTTCAATACTTGATACAAACAAATCTAACATTTCAAAGGGATATGAGCACACTAAATTAACAACTGTAGCTGAAAAAACAGCAAAAATCTTTCCACAAATTCCAAGTGCAAAGCAAGAAGCATTCACTTCATCAATAAATACGCCTAATACTTCAAATATTTCAAGCGCTTTTTCTTCTAGTACAAAAATTGAAGAAACAAATGCACCAAAATTGACTGCAACGCCATTAAATATTGCAAGCGGTAAGGCTGAATTGAGCGATAAAGATTTTGTATTGCTTCGAGATTTCATACATAAGCAAAGCGGTATTTTCATCAATGATAATAGAAAATATTTGGTGCAGAACCGATTAACGGGTATTATTACAGATTTAGGCTTGAGTACTTTTGCTGATTATTATGAATATATTACAAAGAAAGACAGTTCTAAATCTGGTTTAAATAAATTATTTGAAGCTATTACAACAAATGAAACTTTTTTCTTTAGGAATATTCCTCAATTAGATACTTTGAGGGATTTAGTATTGAAGAAAATTATAGACAATAATAAATCTGCTCGTAAATTGCGTATTTGGTCAGCTGGCTGTTCAAGCGGTGAAGAGCCTTACACTATTGCTATTATGCTTTGCGAATTGCTTGGTCGTGATATTGATAAGTGGGACATTAAGATTACTGCGAATGATTTATCGCCTGCGGTTTTAGAACTTGCAAAAGCTGGCGTCTATAATGAATATACTTTACGCACTACTCCACCAGAATATTTGACTAAATATTTTGACAAAGAAGGTCTTGGATATAGAGTAAAAGCTAGCTTGAAGAAGCTTATTACTTTTGGTCAGATAAATTTGAATGAATCGTCACAAACTAGCAAGGTGGAAAAGTCGCATCTTGTGTTGTGTCGTAATGTTATTATTTATTTTGATGACGATGTGAAGCGTAATGTTGTTAAAAATTTTGCTGATAATTTGCTTGAGAATGGAGTTTTAGTGATTGGCCATTCTGAGTCTTTACATAATATTACGACAAGTTTTGAGGCGAAGCATTATCCGGGCACTGTCATCTACCACAAAAAATAAAAGTCTATAATTTTAGTTTAA
>CAYJDN010000079.1:0-7913 GCA_964368925.1 uncultured Desulfovibrionaceae bacterium
AAGAATTTCGGGGGAACCTCAACTTTTTTATAAAAAAGTTGTGGTTCCCCCGCCTCTCGAATTAAATATCTCGAATAAAATATCTACTATTCTCTATTGCTTTACTTTTTCTAATCTTAGAATTTGATCGCTCACTAGTGATATTACGTCATTATCGTGAGATATGAAGACGAGTGATATATTATTTTCTTGTTTCACATCTTTGAGCAGGTTTAGTATTTGCGCTTGAATGGACACGTCTAGTGCTGAAACGGCTTCGTCGCATATAAGGAGTGTAGGTTTTGTGATGAGTGCACGGGCAATGGCTATGCGTTGTCTTTGTCCACCTGAGAATTCGTGTGGGAATTTTTTTATGCTTTGTCTTTCTAGTCCGACTTGATCTAGTGTATTATATAGTATTTTATTGATTTCTTCTTTTTGTATTTTTTGTTTATTTCTTTTATATTGCATTATGAGTGGTTCTGTGATGCTATAGCCGATTTTGAGTTTTGGGTTGAGCGAGGAGAATGGATTTTGAAAGATCATTTGCACTTTTCCTATGTGGTCGCTGAATGATTTCATTTCTATGCTATTGATGTATACTTGTCCATTTGATTGTGGTATAAGTCCTGCGATTATGCGAGCTAGGGTTGATTTTCCGCAACCAGATGGGCCGACGAGTCCAAGTGTTTTTCCTTTTTCTAGTGTGAATGAGATATTATCTAGCACGTGTAATTTTTCTATTTTTGTAGAGAAAAATTTTTCTTTATATGGGTAATATTTGGATATATTTCTACAATCGAGAGCGTAGTTATTGTTTTCATTTTTCATAGTTTATTTCCGAGCATATTATTTGAAATTTATTGATATTTGTTAAATTTGCGAGCTTGTATTTTTAGGATAATTGTTATAGATTTATTTTACAAGTGAAAACTTCGGGTATATTTTTCTATTGTCCTTGCTTTTTTGTGATAGCGGGGGCTTATATTCGAAAATGTTTGAAAATAAAATACAAATAGGTGAAATTATGAAAGAGATAAAAGTTTCTGGAATGTCATGTTCGCATTGTGAAGCGAGTGTGAAGAGGGCATTGAGTGAAAATGGTGCAAATGAAGTTCTTGTTGATTTAGACAAGGGTATTGTCCAATTTGATTGTGAACTAAGTGAAGCACAGGTTAAGGAATTGCTTGAAGATTTAGGTTTTGGACTTGTTGAATATGCGAATGAAGCTAGTCATAAAATACTGAAACCTATGTAAAAAATATTTTTTTATTTTTTTTGAAAAAAAGGCTTGACTTATTTCAAGAGTCGATATAGTTTCTTTTTCACGTTGGGACGTTAACTCAGTCGGTAGAGTACCTGCCTTTTAAGCAGAGAGTCGCAGGTTCGAATCCTGCACGTCCCACCATTCATAGAATGTAAGCCTCTTCGGAGGCTTTTTTCTTTTAAGTATTATTCTACTTATTTTCTTTATGATTTATGCTTCATACTCTATGCTACATGCTCTATGATTTATGCTTTCCCTTTTATCTTTAGAGTTTTATTTTTTATTCTTTATTTCTTATTTTTGATTCATTATGTTCATGCTTGATAGCTTTGTTTTTGAACACGCTATTTTGAATCAATGTAGCTTCAGATCAGAAGCTTGATATAGTTTTATTTTTAGCATATAATTTCTCATACCACAGCTTATTTTATCTTTTTATCGAAAGTATAGTTTGGCATGTGTTTTGCAATTTATACCATATCTAAATAAACTGCCAATTTTTTTGGCATAAAACAAAGGTGAATTATGAACATAATTGACAATATATTTGAGAAGCAGAGCTTTGCTGATTTTTTGCAAGCAAATTCTCTTGAATCGCCTCCTTTACCTGTAGGCATGCTTGATATTATTGAAGAACATTATCCTAATGTTTATTCTACTGATGCAAGGCTTTTGCCTTTTTCATTTTCTTCTTTAGATTTAGCGAATGCAGATATGATATTTAATGCTGAAGATGCTTTTCCATATTCAGAAAAAATTTCTTATTTTGCTACGGGTATAGCTGGTTATGGCATGCAGAGCTGGTTTTTTATATATCTTCTAGCTACTGAGAATGCAGAACTTGCGATTTCTCTTCCTTATGGCAATGCTTATGGTGATGTTTTAGAAGACAAGGTGGAGATTGAAGCGATGTATCTTTTTATTGAAGCGAGTTTAGCTTATCTTAAAGAGGGACAAAAGCTCAAGTTTGCCTATGATATGAATCATTGTGAATGGAGTTTAACTGACACTGAAACAGATACGACTACTGAGGGTAGTGAAATTGCTGCTTTACTTGATCTTTTAGAGTGCAATGGTGGCGCACGTATTGGTGTTGAAAATATGCAATGGATACGCATTTAAGGAGTCGTCATGTCGATAAATTCAACGTCTCATTCTGTTATTTCAATAACATCGGATATGGTTAAGGACAGTGTTGTTTCACTAACATCAGATATGCTTATTGAGGAGGTTACTGCTGCAACCCATGCGCCTGTAGAGGCTGCTAGGGAGCATGATGTTGCCATACCTGCGGGCGTTCTTCCTGAAAGAACAGCTACAGTGGCTGAAAATCAAACTCGACTTGCTTCAATGGTTACGAATGCTAGGGAGCAAGCAAGAGATATAGCAAGTGCGAAAGTGCAAACTCCATCAAGCGAGCAATTAAAGGCGATGTTACCAAAGCCATCATTTTTTGCTTTAGTTTTTTCTTCGAGTGCAAGGGCGGCAAATTCTGCGAGGAATGAATTACTTGCAGCTATTGATATTGCTCAAAACCAAAAAGAGATGTTTGATAAAATTCCTTTAAAAAATTTAGCAGATAAATCTCAAGGATCTCTTGGGATTAAACAGCTCACTTCCTTTGCTGAAAAACAATATGCTGTGATTAATTCCATAGAAAAATATGCAGATGCGGTTGGTGTTTTACCTCCGCAGCTTGCGCAAATTTCTATGTCGGCTCAATTTAGAATAACTGAGGCTATGTCTAGTGTTGCTTCGGCTAAAGCGAGCGACACAGGAACTATTGGCAATGCTATGGGGAATGTTTCTGATAGTATGCACTTAAATTCTAGTCATATTGAAGCTTTAGCACAGAAAGCCGATGCCTTATTTGCTGACTTAGATCGTCTTGAGCAAAGCAAGAACACGATGAATCCTCTTGAATTTTCAGAGCAAACAAACAAGCTTCGTGCAGATATTGACTTAGTGAAAGCAGAAGTGACAGCTCGTTTAAATCCTGAAAACGGACTCGTTGCAGAAAAAGAGCATTTTCAACCTCTTTCTGACAAATTAGACAGGGGGCTTGAGCGTGTTGGTACTTTACAAAATGCAGATGCAAGAAAAAATGTTCTTGCTCTTGCTAAGGCAGTTTTACCCTCTATTGATGCAGGAGTAATTTCTCAAATAACTCTTAGAGCTGAAGATACTCCTTTGTCTGACGAGTCGCGAGACATTCTTCAAAGAGCTACAGAAAGTTATAATAAAAATGTTGAAACTATTTTGCAAAAAATTGCAAATGCACCAGCTAATCCAAGTACTGCATTTTTACAAGAGATGGAAGATGCTTTAAAAACGGCATCGTATCCTTTTTATAATGAAGATGTGTTTCATATTATGAAGCATGAAGCGGAAATTGCTTCTCCTGGCTATAAATTGATTTGTGGAGTTGCTTTTGGAAACAGTTCAGTTGCGCAAGCAGAAAAATCTTTAGTGATGGACATGTTAGCTCGAAGTAGTGGTGGCGGACATCTCAGAGGCGATTTTATGCAAAAGGCTTTATCGCACAATGTGAGCATAGATGCAATGGTTGAAGCTGGGCTACGCAGATTACCTGTTGATTCTTTCAATTTTGATGCTTCAGATTCCTTCCTTGAAGCTTCAAAAACATTAGGAGCAGGCGCAGCAAATGAAGTTGTTCGCTGTGTTTATGGTGGTGTTGATGTTCAAGGTGGAGAATATGTTTTTAAGAGCGAAGTTGCGGCTTTACGTGGTTATAATCGCTTATGTGTTGCTGGTTTAGGACATGACAATCATCATTCAGTAGCAGCACTTAATGTTGCCACAACGCAAGTTGCAAAAATGCTTGGTTGCGCAAATGTTGTTGCTGCGTCCAGCATGGGCGTGCATAATGGTGGTTTTGGCTTATTTATGGAGCTAGCGCCAGGTGAAACATGTAAAAAAATAGATAGAGAGGGATTACTTCTGCCAGATGGTAATCGTGTAAAATTAGGCGGACTTAAATCAGTGATGGGGGCAGCGTCTTGAATGGGCAGATATATTGACAGGTCAAGCGGATAGGCATGCTGACAATTATTTGATTGATATAAATACAGAAACAGGAGCTGTAAAAGTCACTGGCATTGACAATGACGCAAGCTTTGGTGAAGCAAAAATTGGTATGGATAGAATTGATTTAAGTCGACTAAGTGAAGCCATCAAAAAATCAGATGCCTATAAAGAACTTACTAAAATGTTAGACGAAATAGCTAAAAAATCTACAGGCGCAGATGGAGATGATTCTAAAGTGGCAAGCACTCCTATTACAATGGTTGATATTACAAAGTTCACAGATAAATCACAATTTGATACATTGAAAAAACTCTTTGGTTTGAATCAAATACAAAGACCGCACCAAATTGATCAAGCGACATATGATCACCTTATGGGGATTAATGAGGGTGAGTATAGAGCTGAATTAGCAAAACATCTTAGCCCTACAGCCTTAGATTCTGCTATGCTGAGATTGGAAGACGCCAAACGTCATGCTACTCAGTTAGCGGCAAATAAGGGTATCATCACTGATTGGAGCGCTGTTAGTGCAAATAAAATGCCTGATGGTCTTATACATGGCTTGCAACTTGGCTTTGCGCAAAGAGATTTTTATGAAATAGTTGGTTAAAAAGATCCATGTAGATTAATAGTATAATTTATAAAATTGAGTCGATAAAGGTCAAAATTCTAGAATGTGTTTCTAAATTAATTCTTTTGCTTTTGGGTGATATAGTCAAAAAAATTCTTGTGAGCTAAACTCAGCTCTATTACGGAGTTCCATTTCTGCCGAAATTATGCTTCGTCAAAAGTTTTTCTCTTTCTGTCATTTATGTTTAAATAAATTCCTTTAAGAGAAAAACTTTGTTCCTTGCCCAATAAACAAAAGCTCTTAATTTTGAAACACATTCTAGAAACACATTCTAAAAAAAACTTAAATTTTTAATGAAAAAAATCGCTTTAAAAAGCTAATAAAATCTATATGATAGATGTCGTTCTCCTTTACTTAGCTCTATAAGCAATCTCACATGGCTAGACAGCCTAGCTATTCTTTGCTATATAAGCAAAGACACAAGACTTTTTACTCGTGTCGTTAATCTATAAAGGGAATATTTATGCGAACTAAATATATTTTTGTAACTGGCGGCGTTCTTTCATCACTTGGTAAAGGCCTTGCGGCTGCTTCACTTGGAGCACTATTGCAAGCCCGCGGATTAAAAGTAAGTATTCAAAAACTCGATCCATACATCAATGTAGATCCAGGCACTATGAGTCCTTTTCAACATGGTGAAGTGTATGTAACACAAGACGGCGCTGAAACAGATTTAGATTTAGGGCATTATGAGCGTTATTTGGGCATTGCGCTCAATCGCAATAATAGCACAACTTCAGGGCGTGTCTATTTTGATGTTATTCAAAAAGAACGTAAAGGAAGCTACTTAGGCGGCACAGTACAAGTTATTCCGCATATCACCGATGAAATTAAATTGCGCATGCGCTCACTTGCTGAAACAAATGACGCACCAGACGTTATACTGGTCGAAATTGGTGGAACTGTGGGCGATATTGAAGGCTTACCTTTCTTAGAAGCTATACGTCAATTCCGTTCTGAACTTGGAAGAGAAAATTGCCTAAATATCCATTTAACACTTGTTCCATACATTCAAGCTGCTGGCGAACACAAGACAAAACCAACACAACACAGTGTGAAAGAGCTTCTTTCTATCGGTATTCAACCAGATATGATTCTTTGTCGTTGTGAACAGCCAATTTCGCAGGAAGTAAAGCGCAAGATAGCTCTTTTCTGTAATGTAGATTCAGACGCTGTTTTCTCTAGTGTTGATGTAAAAAATGTTTACGAAGTTCCGCTCAAATTCTTTGATGAAGGTTTTGACAAAAAAGTTGCCTCATTACTTAATTTGCCTGCGGTAAGCCCAGATTTGACAGATTGGAAAAGAATTATAGAAATTTGTGACAATCCCAAAGCAAGAGTGACTGTTGGTATTGTTGGAAAATATGTTGAATTAAAAGAGGCTTATAAAAGCTTACACGAATCTTTAATGCACGCAGGAATTGCAAATCAAGTTAAAGTAGACTTGAAATATATCAATTCAGAAGAAGTGACGAGCGAAAATGTTGCAGAAATGTGCGAGGGCTGTCATAGTATTCTTGTGCCAGGGGGCTTTGGTTATAGAGGCGTTGAGGGCATGATTGAGGCTATACGCTACGCTCGTGAAAACAACATTCCTTTCTTTGGCATCTGCCTTGGTATGCAATGCACTGTTATTGAATTTGCACGCAATGTCGCTGGCATTGAAACAGCAAATTCTGAAGAATTTGACACTGTTTGCCAAGATAAAGTTATCTATCTTATGACTGAATGGTTCGACTTTCGTACACAATCTCTTGAAAAAAGAGATGAGGGCAGTGATAAAGGCGGAACAATGCGTCTTGGCTCTTATCCTTGCGTGCTTCAAGAGGGCACTAATGCACAAGAAGCTTACGATAGCCAAGAAATTATGGAAAGACACCGTCATAGATATGAATTTAATATTGAATATAAGGCTAAATTAGAAAAAGCTGGCTTAGTTTTCTCAGGTACAAGCCCTAATGGTGAACTCATTGAAATTGTTGAGCTTAAAGATCACCCTTGGTTCTTGGCTTGCCAATTCCACCCTGAGTTTCAATCAACGCCTATGAAGGCACATCCACTTTTCAGAGAGTTTATTGCTGCAACTTTGAAAAGTAGACAATAGCATGACTATGAAAAATATTAAATGTATTGTACTTGATATAGACGGCGTTTGCACTGATGGTAAGCTTTATTTTGATAGCGAAGGCAAGGTGTCAAAATGCTTCAATACTCAAGACGGCATTGCAATTAAAACGGCATTAGATCATTTGAAGATAGTGGTGGCTGTTATTACTGGACGCACAGACATTGGTGCTCGCACACGCATGGAAGGTCTTGGTGTAGTGGATTTCTATTCTGGTCATTATTCTAAGCTCATTCCTCTTGAAGAAATTAAAAATAAATATAATTTTGAATGGGACGAAATGGCGTATATTGGCGATGATTGGATAGATTTAGCTCCTATGTTGAAAGTTGGTTATCCTATTGCTGTTGCAAATGCTTGTAAAGAAACTAAGGAAGCGGCTAAATACGTGACCCAAAAAAATGGCGGCGATGGCGCAGTACGTGAAGCCTTTGAGCATATATTTGAGCTACAAGGCAAAAGCGGCGCTGAACTTGCAAAATACTGGATTGAACTTTAGATGCTAAAAAATCTTCAAAGACTATTAATCCTCATTTCTTCAATAGCTCTTCTCTATATCTTATCGCAAATTTTCATTGTTGATGATGCTGTCGATATATTAGAGCAATTAAGAAGTGCTGAAATTTTTAGTCTTGAAGAATTACAAGCATTACAAACAGATACAGAAAGCCTGCAATTAGGTATTGTTGGAATAAATATTGTGCAAGGGGCTGATTCTCAAAAAGAATGGACGCTTGAAGCTCAGTGGGCAAGCTATTCTGATAATAATGGCAATCTTACAGTCCATAGGCCTGATATAGCATTTTATAGTAAGAAAACAGCCGAAACAGATGAACAAAATCTGATAAAGGCTAAAGGCGAAA
>CAYJDN010000080.1:0-7896 GCA_964368925.1 uncultured Desulfovibrionaceae bacterium
CCACCTATTATTAAAGACATGCACTATGCTGGAAAACTTTTTGACGTAGGCCCTTTTGCTGCAGTGGCTGGCAGTGTTGCCGAATATATAGCAAGGGCAGGGCATGCTTTTCTTAAAGAGCTGAATCTACCTGATGATATATTAGTTGAAAATGGCGGTGACATCTATATGATTTCATCAAAAGAGCGCATTGTGGGTTTATTGGATAAGCCTGAAGATGCTTGTCAGCTTGGATTAAAAATAAAGCCAACACAAGGACTTTCTATCTGCACTTCTTCTGCAACCATTGGACATTCTCTTTCTTTTGGAAAAGCTGAACTTATGACCTTGCTTGCTACAAAGGGCTCTATCGCTGATGCTGGCGCTACTTCTTTATGCAATATGGTGCAAAGTAGCGCAGATTTTCAAAAGGTCTTAGATAGGTTAGAGCAAATCAATAATGAAGACATAAAAGGTTTAGTTGCTTCTTGCGATAATGAATTATGTGCTTTTGGGGATATTGAACTTGTACTTGTTTAGAATGTTTTTTTGGTATGCTTAGTTTTTTTGGTATGTCTATAAGTTAATTCTTTTGCTTTTTGGCTATATAGCCAAAAATCCTTTTTCTAAAATAAATAATTCATATACTTTATATAAAAAAAGCTATTCTGTTACTTTATATAAAAAAGCTATTTTGTAAAAATTTTTTAATTTGTAAACTTAGGCTTGAAGTTTTTTAAATCCTGTGTAAAATAGTTGTGATGAATAAAAAACTATTCTTATTGTAAAGGGAAAAATATGACAAATTTTAAATACCCAAGAGTTCTATTGAAGTTGAGTGGCGAAGCTTTAGCAGGCGAAAATGGTTTTGGCGTAGCGCCTGAAATCGTTAGTAAAATTTGTTCTGAGATTGCCCAAGTGCACAATGAGGGAGCAGAAATTGCCTTAGTTATTGGTGGCGGAAATATTTTTAGAGGGCTTTCAAGTTCTGCTAAAGGTATGGATCGCTCTACAGCCGACTATATGGGCATGCTTGCTACTGTTATCAACGCCTTAGCCGTTCAAGATGCGCTAGAGCAAATCAATGTGCCTACAAGAGTTTTATCTGCGCTTGCAACTAAAGAAGTAGCTGAACCTTATATAAGACGTCGTGCTATGCGCCATCTTGAAAAGGGCAGAGTAATTATTTGTGCTGCTGGTACAGGTAACCCTTATTTTACTACTGATACTGCGGCAGCCTTGCGTGGTGTTGAATTAAACTGTTCAGCCATTATCAAAGCCACTAAAGTTGACGGTCTTTATGACAAAGACCCAATGAAATATCCAGATGCTGTGAAGTTTGATCAAATCACTTATGATGAAACTCTTCGCAGACATTTGCAAGTAATGGATACAACTGCTATTACTCTTGCGCAAGAAAATAATACTCCAATTATTGTATGCTCTATGTTTGGTGGCGCAATAAAAAGAGTGTTACTTGGTGAAAAAGAAGGTTCTCTAGTTACCAATTAATTGCTAACCAACCTATTTATAGGAAAAAAAATAAAATTATATGTGGAGAAATATATGAGTGTTGATGAAGTAATGTTCGACGCTGAAGAGCGTATGGAAAAAGCTTTAGGAGCTTTAGACCGTGACTTTGGAAAATTACGCACAGGTAGAGCTTCAACAGCTTTAGTTGATGAAATTAAAATCGACTACTACGGCACACCTACACCAATCAAGGGCTTAGCTTCAGTTTCAATTCCAGATAGCCGCACAGTTGCTATTCAACCTTGGGATAAAGGCTCTTTCGCCCTCATTGAAAAGGCAATCCAAACTTCTGATTTAGGTCTAAACCCTATGAATGATGGTAAAATTATTCGTATCGTTATTCCAGCTCTTACAGAAGAACGTCGTAAAGAACTTTCAAAATTAGCAAAGAAATACGGCGAAGATGCAAAAGTTGCAATTCGTAATATCCGTCGTGATGTGAACGATTCTATGAAAAAACTTGAAAAAGATAAAACTATCACAGAAGATGATATGAAAAAATCTTTAGACGATGTGCAAAAAATGACTGATAAATTTGTTGCTAAATGCGATGAAAAATATCAGGCAAAAGAAAAAGAAATAATGGATATCTAAAAGTGAAGCATATCGCCATTATTATGGATGGAAACGGACGCTGGGCAAAGGCTAAAGGGCTTTCACGAAGTGAAGGCCATAAGGCTGGCGCTACAGCCGTCCGTTTAGTTTTTGAATACGCAAGAGAAAAAAACATTCCCTACCTTACATTATATGCGCTTTCAAGGGAAAATTTATCTCGCCCAAAGGAAGAAGTGTCTAATCTTTTTTCTTTGCTTGCGTCCTTTGTTTCGGGCGAATTACAATCGCTCATTGAAAAAGATATACGCATTCACATTATTGGCGATATAAAATCTTTGCCACTTACAACACAAAAATCTATAATGTATGCAGTTGAAAAAACTAAGCATTGTAAGTCTTTGAATGTTGCTTTGGCTCTTGCTTATTCAGGACGTGAAGAAATAGCAAGAATGTGTATGCGCATGCTAGAAGATGAGAATAATCAAGAGCTTATTAAGAAAAAAGATTCAAGTACCTTTGCTGAAAAAATGCTTAATTATATTGACGCCCCCACTTTTCCCGAGCCAGATATGATCATTCGTACTGGTGGCGACTATAGAATTAGCAACTTTCTTCTCTTTCAAGCGGCTTATAGTGAATTGTATTTCACAGATGTTTTCTTCCCCGATTTTAATAAAGAAGAATTTCAAAAGGCTATAGATAGTTTTTCTTCACGCAAGAGAAGATTTGGAAAAACAGATGAGCAAATTGCTCAAGAAAAGTAATAATTACAAATAAATTTATTAAAGGTTTCTATGTTTAAAGGCTTAATAACAAGAATATTTACAGCAATTGTTTTAGTATTTATCTTAGTCTTCGCATGGCTAAAGGGTGGAATTTATTTAGATTTATTCTTGCTTTTACTTTGTTCTTTAGGCACTTGGGAATTTACACGCATGTTTTTGAAAGAAGATTCAAAAGCAATGCTTTATTTTTCAATTGGCCTTTCTCTATTTATTGGCGTTCTTACTTTATTCACTCATGTAAGTTCCTTTATTCCTTTTACTTTATCAGCATTATGTGTGGCCATTGTCACTTTATTTAGATGGAGCAAGCAAGAGGAAGGGGCGATGTCAGAGGGGGCTGCTGTTTTAGTGGCTCAATTGTATGTACCTTATATCATTTTGCTTGCGGCGGATCTTTCTGCTTATGAGCAATTATTTATTGTTGCTTTGCCAGCTTGCAGTGATACTTTTGCTTATTTTACTGGATTAAGCATTGGTAAACACAAAATTTGGCCAGAAGTGAGTCCCAAGAAAAGCGTGGAAGGCTCTATTGGCGGACTTATAGCGGCAACTATTTTTAGTGTGATTTATCTCTCAAATTTTGCGACAGTTCCAGCTCTTCATTTTTTCACTCCAATTGAGGGAAGATTTACTTTGAGCTATATTTTGCCATTTATTGTGTTAGGACTTATACTTGGCGTGCTTGCACAATTGGGCGACTTCTTTGAGTCAGCGCTCAAAAGACATACAAATATAAAAGATAGCTCAAATATTTTACCGGGGCATGGCGGCATCTTAGATAGATTAGACAGCATAGTCTTTGTGCTTCCTGCTTATTATGCCTTTACTTCCTTGTTCCCTACTTTGAGATTCTAATTTATGCAATATATTTCTTCTTTGCCAAGCGATAGTTATAATTCAACTTTTCCACGTAAAATTTCAATTTGCGGTTCTACTGGCTCTATTGGCATAAGTACCTTAAAAATAGTTGATGCTTATAAAGATTTATTTGAAGTAATCGCCCTTGGCGCAGGGAAGAATATAGAACTTTTATTTGAGCAAGTGAAGAAATTTCTTCCTCAATATATTGTACTACAAGATGAAGAAATTCTTGTACAATTCAAAGAGCTTATTAAAAGCTTTGAAGCCTATAAAAAGAATAATTACAAACCAATTTTCTTGTATGGGCAAGAGGGCTATGAACATATAGCTTGCTTAGAGGAAATAAGCACATTTGTTTCAGCCCAAGTAGGGGCATCTGGCTTGAGAGCCACATTTGCAGCGGCAAAAGCGGGTAAAGTTATTTGTATTGCAAATAAAGAAAGTTTAGTGCTGGCTGGACATGTTTTGCGTGATATATGCGCACAGTCTAAGGCATGTTTATTGCCTATAGATTCAGAGCATCATGCTTTATTTCAAGCCCTTTTGGGACATGAATATAAAGATGTGAAAAAGCTACTTCTCACAGCATCTGGTGGTGCTTTTAGAGGGAAAAATTCTCATTATTTGCAAAATGCTAAGGCGAGTGAAGCTCTTAATCATCCGACATGGTCAATGGGATCAAAAATAACCATAGATTCTGCGACATTAATGAATAAGGGTTTTGAAGTTATTGAAGCGTGCCATCTTTATGGGGTCGATATAGATTCAGTTGATGTGGTAATTCACCCACAAAGTATTATTCATTCTATGGTGGAATATAAGGATAATTCTCTTATTGCGCACCTTTCTTCGCCAGATATGCGTTTGCCAATTTCGCATGCGCTTCTTTATCCACGTATGCCTGAGGGTGAAATTTGTGCTTTGCCTTTACTTGACTTAATAAAGCAAAGCTCTATTACTTTTGAAGCAGTTGACAATATTTCTTTTCCTTGCTTAGAACTTGCCAAAAGAGCGTATAGAGAGCAAAAATGCGTGGCTTTGAACGCGGCTAATGAAATTTTGGTTGAAGCCTATTTACAAGATAGAATTTCTTTTATGGATATAGCAAGAATAATTGAAAAAGTGCTTGGTAAGGCGCAAAATGATGGCAATACATTAGAAGCAATTCTTGAACTTGACAAAGAGTATAGAAGACTAACTTATAACTATATATAAATATAAAAATAACACAGGAAGACATAATGGAAGGTTTATTTTCGACATCATATCAAATAATTGCAGGTATTTTAGTACTTGCAGCGGTTATTTTCTTTCATGAACTTGGGCATTTTGTAATTGCTCGTAAATTAAAACTTGGTGTAGTGACTTTTTCTGTTGGCTTTGGGCCAAAAATTTGGAAGAAAACAATTGATAAAACTGAATATTGCCTTTCAGCAATACCTTTAGGTGGTTATTGTGCTATTGTTGGCGAATATTCTCCAGAAGTTGAAGAACTTGGATTTACAGAAGACGAATCAATAGTAAATCGTCCGCCTTTAGACAGGCTTTTAGTCGCATTAGCTGGCCCTCTAGCTAACTTTATTTTTGCTTTTTTTATTTATTTTGGTGTTGCTTGGTATTCTGGCGCAAACATTCTTCTGCCTGTTGTTGGCGATATAGCTCCAAATAGCGCAGCTGCTGAAATTGGATTACAAAAAAATGACATCATTCTTTCAATCAATGCAAATCTTATTGATGAATGGAGTGATGTTACTGATATTATTGGTAAAACAAATGGCGCAACATCTGAACTTGAATATGAACGTGATGGCAAAATTTTTGTAAGTGAATTTACTCCTAAAGAAAGTCTTCGCACAAATTTATACGGCGAAGAAGAGAAAGCTTTCTTGCTTGGCATTAGCCCTAGTGGAGATAGCAAAGTTATTCCACTAGGTTTGTTTGGCGCTTTAAAAGAAGGTTTTAATCAAATTTATCAAGTAATTTACATGACTTTAGAGGGTCTAGTAAAATTAGTCACTGGTACAGTTTCCACCGATAATTTAGGCGGCCCAATCTATATTGCACAAGTTTTAGGACAACAAGCCACGCAGGGCTTTATTCCACTATTATTCTTTTGTGCTCTTATCAATGTTAACCTAGGTATCTTGAATTTATTACCAATTCCAGCTTTAGATGGTGGAACAATATTATTTTCAGCCCTAGAAATCGTCACTCGCCGCCGCATGAGCGAAAATCTACAAAATAGACTTATGCAAATTGGTATGTTACTATTGATTTCACTTATGGTATTCACCACTTGGAATGACATTATGCGCTTCTTTAGGTAGGAAAATTATGCGTTTAGCTGATAATAGAAAAGCAAGGCAATTATATGAATGTTTAGATTTTTATGAAGCAGGGCTTGTGCTTAATGGCCCTGAGGTGAAATCTATTCGTGCGGGCAAGGTTTCTTTTGCCGATTCTTATGTAGATTTCAAAGATGGCGAAGCCCTTATTGTTGGCTTACATATTGCTTATTATGAACAAGGAACTTCTGTGAAGCAAGAGCCAACTCGCACAAGAAAACTTTTATTGCATAAAAGAGAAATCACTCTTCTTGCTCGTAAGGTTGAACAAAAAGGGCTTACCGTTATCCCCATGAATTTACACTTAAAAAATGGAAAAATAAAATTAGAAATCGCTCTTGCTCGAGGCAAAAATCTACACGATAAAAGACATGATTTAAAAGATAGAGCAGAAAAAAGAGATGTTGAAAGAGAGCTCGTTCGCCATGGCTAAAAAGGCGAATGAAGACTTTAATACTACTTCTGAGGGCTTGAAAGAATATAAAAGGCCAAGAGGAAAAGAAAGAGCGAAGCGCTTCTATCCATCACCCACACACATAGCCTCAATACAAAATTCGATGCTCAAAGGAAAAGGATTAGACGAAATTCGGCAAAAACTTTTCCAGCTCTATGAGCATTGGGACATGGTATTAGGCGAAGACTTGGCTAGTCTTGCCCTACCTTTAGGCTATAGAAATAAAATTTTCCTCATTGCTGCCGAAGATTCAATGGCGCTGAATGAATTGAGTTATTCGCAAGAAGAAATTCTTGGAAGAATTCACGCCTTTATAGATATGAACTATTTTGATAAAATAGAATTGCACCTTCTGCAAGGGAAAACTGCATTAAATCAAATTCCAAAGGCTGAACATGATAGGTATGAAACTGTGCTTATACGTCCAGAAAATTTAGGAAAATTAAATCTTCCAGAAGGGAAAGTGCGAGATGCCTACCTCCATTATTTATCGCTTTTTGAAAAATAAGATAGCATTATATATAGTTAGTTTTTTACTCTTTTCTATTATGCCAAGTTTTGCGGCTGTGCAAAATAGTAATCATAGTGTTGCAGATTTGAAAAATATTCCTCAAGATCTTAATCGCTTTTTGCCGAAGAATGCAAGTGACTTACTTGTGAGCGAGGAAGAAGCAGAAGCCATGCACGAAAGATTTTTAAATAATTTCTATCTAGCATGGGAACATAAAAAAGTTAGCGTAAGCACAAGTGATGTAAAGGCTTATTTTAATAGAGCAAAGTCAGAACGTGGCTATGCAGAAAATTATCTTCCTTGGGATAATGCAAAATGGGAAGAAATGAAAAAAAATGCGCACCTCACTACTTTTCCTAATGCTTTTCAAAATGCAATCACAATAAAAACTGCTGATATACGTGAAATGCCAACAAATAGCCCACGATATGAAGATCCCTCAAACGAGGGAGAGGGCTACCCCTTTGATTTATTTCAATTTACCACTATGCCTATTGGGCAGCCTATTACAGTTGTGCATATCAGTTTAGATAAGGCTTGGTATTATGTGCAAAGTGCGCATATTTCTGGCTGGATTGAAGCGCATAATGTGGCTTTTGTTGATAGTAATTTTGTAAAAAGTTATAAGAAAGTTCCGCTTGTTGCCTTTGTTGAAGACAATATTTCGCTTTTGTATAAAAATCGCTATATTGAAAAAGCTTCAATTGGGACAGTCTTACCCTATTTGAATGGTAAGGTGCATATTCCACTTGTGCAAGCCTTTACAAATACTGTACATATTGTGCCAGTGAGTGTTGAAAAAAATTCTTTTACTTCACTTCCTATGCGTCTATCTTCAGCAAATATAGCAAAAATTGCTAATCGTATGATGGG
>CAYJDN010000081.1:0-7839 GCA_964368925.1 uncultured Desulfovibrionaceae bacterium
AAAAACTCAAAAGTTTTGGTTTTCCTTTCCCCCCAAAAAACCTAAATTTATTTAACATTAATATCGGTTTTTCTGATAGTTGACATACCGCCTAGTAGCGAGCCTATGATATTTGTGTAGCCGTATTTTTTTAGTACGAGCATGGTTTCGTATGAGCGAGTACCTGTGCTGCACACGAGTGCCACTGGTTTATCTTTTGGAATTTCGTTGTATCTTTCTTTGATTTGCTCGAGTGGTATATTGAGCCAGTAGTCTGGGTGGGCGTTTTGCATACCTAGGGCATTTTCATTTGCTGGTCTTGCGTCGACAACGAAGAGGTTATCGTTTTGTTTTGCGCCCCATAATTCTTCGAAATTATTTGGGCTGATTGTTGTGAAGCGTTCGCTCACGGCGTTATCGGCTACGTTTGAAACGGTATTTATGATATCCATAGCTGAAGCGAAAGGTGGAGCGTAGGCGATTTCTGCGTTTGAGAGTTCATCTAAAGTACCATTAGCGAATTGCATGATCATGGCGACTACGTCTACACGTGCTTTGATAGCGTCGGCGGATTCTGAGGAAGCTTGACAACCGAGAATGCGACGAGTTTTCTTTTCTACTACGAGTTCTATGGTGGTTGAGTTTGCATCTGGGTAGAAGTGTGCGTGATCGGTACCTTCGGCTATGACGGAGATGGCGTCTAAGCCTTCTCTTTGAGCTTGTGCAAGTGTAAGTCCTACGCCAGCAAAGGAAAGTTTGCCAAGTTTTACACACCATGTGCCTACATAGCCAGTGAATTTTTGTTCTAATCCAGCTAAGTTTGAGCCTATGAGGCGTCCTTGTCTATTGGCTAAAGAGCCGAGTGGGAGGTAGCCGTATTTACCTGTGATAAGGTTTAGAATACCGCAGCAATCGCCGCCAGCGTAAATATCTTTATCGGATGTGCGCATATATTCGTCTACTTTTACAGCGCCATTTCCAATACATTCGAGTCCTGCTTCTTTTGCGATTTCTGTGTTTGGCACAAAACCGATTGAAGAGATAACTAAATCGGCTTCAATGCTTTGTTTGTCGGTGATAACAGCTTTAACTTTATTATTTTCGCCTTCAATTTTCATTACTTTTTCATTGAGGGCTACGGTGATGCCTAATTCTTCTAAGTCTTTTTTTGCGATAAGTGCGGAATGTGGATTAGAAACGGTAGGGAGCACTTGGTCGAATACTTCTACTACGGTTACATTAATTCCCCAAGTATCGGCAAGGGCTACGGCTACTTCTAGACCTATGAAGCCAGCGCCAATGACAACTGCATTATTGATTTTACCGCTTGCGCACATATTGTGCACTTGAGTTGCTTGATGTAGATTTGTAACAGCGGTCACGCCTTCGAGGTCTGCGCCTTCAACGGGAAGGGCTCTTGCGCTTGCGCCCACGCCAAGAACAAGCTTATCGTAGGCTAATTCTTCTTGTGTATTTGTGTTTAAATCTTCAACTAAAACAGTTTTCTTTTCTCTGTTGATTTTGAGTGCTTTTACTCTTGTGCGTACTTTTACGTCTTTTGCCTTATTAAAGAAGTCAGGATCACGCACAACGTGTGCTGTTGTCATTCGAAGCCCGTTCAGGTTTTCTACGTCGCCTGAGAGGTAATAAGGAATACCGCAACCGCCATAAGAAACAAATTCATCTTGATCTACTAATGTGATATTTGCTTCAGAATCTAGTCTTCTATAACGTGTAGCAACTTTTGAGCCAAGTGCTACGCCACCTATGATTAAAATATTTTTAGCCATAATAAAAATCCTTTAATTTAAGTTAAACAAAAAAGTATAAAAGTACGAATAATTAAGTATTAATTATGTTAATATTTAATTAATGATGTTTTTTGTTAGGGCTTGATTTTTTAATATAAAACAATGCGCCTAGAACGGTGAATAGTCCTAAAAAGAAAAATAAAAAATCCATGTTTCCTCCTGAAATTGAACTGTTTAGTACAGTTTAGTAATTTAAAAAAACTTCTTTCTTGACAATATAGCTATACTCAAATAAAATCAAGATTATTTTTTGATTTTTTTCTAAATAATACAAAGTATAACATTCTTTAAGGGGAAGAATATGGCAACTAAGATTTTATATAAAAAATCACTCATTCCTGGGCGCACTAGCCAACTCGTGCTTGATGCTCCAGAGATCGCTAGAAATGCGAAATCGGGGCATTTTGTTATGTTAAGAATGACTGAAAACGGCGAACGTATACCGCTCACTATTGCGGATAAAGATGTAGAAAAAGGTACTATTACTATAGTTTACCTTGTTATGGGTAAATCCACTCAATTATTAGAAGATCTTAAAGAGGGCGAAGAAATATTAGATGTTTGCGGCCCACTTGGAAAAGCTACCCATATTGAAAAATCTGATAAACCAGTTATTTGCGTGGGCGGTGGTACTGGTATTGCTGCTATGCACCATATTGCTAAAGGACATAAAGAAGCTGGTAATTACGTTATCGCTTGTATTGGCGCAAGATCACACGATTTACTTCTTTTCCACGAAGAACTTTCAGCTTTTTGTGATGAAGTTTTAGTTTCTACGAATGATGGTTCTTTTGGCCTAAAAGGTATTGTTACTGATCCTCTAAAAAAATATCTAGAAGAAGGTAAGCCAGTACATGAAGTTGTTGCTATTGGGCCTGTTCCTATGATGCAAGCTGTTGCTGATGTGACAAAACCATTCAATGTGCCAACTGTTGTTTCTTTGAACTCAATCATGGTTGATGGCATTGGCATGTGTGGTGCTTGCCGTGTTACAGTTGCTAATGAAACTAAATTCACTTGCGTAGATGGGCCTGAATTTAATGGCCATGATGTTGACTTTGCAGAGCTTCGCTCACGTTTATCAGCTTTTAGACCTGAAGAAGAACTCTCTTTGAACGAATATAAAAAGCATGAGGGATGTACCTGTGGAAAATAAAGTAAGAAAGGGAAATAAAATCCCACGTACCGAAATGCCATGTCAGCCAGCAGATGTTCGTCGTAATAATTTTAATGAAGTTGCTACTGGTTATACTAAAGAAATGGCAATGGACGAAGCAAGTCGTTGTTTGCGTTGTAAAAATCCAGAATGTCGTTCAGGTTGTCCTGTTGAAGTTCGCATTCCTGAATTTATCGGATTTTTAGCTGATGGTCATCTAAAAGATGCCTATGATGTGATTAAAACTACAAATGCTCTTCCTGCTGTTTGTGGTCGTGTATGTCCGCAAGAGCATCAATGCGAAGGGAAGTGTATCTTAGGTAAAAAGAATGAACCTGTTGCTATTGGGCGTTTAGAGCGATTTGTTGCCGATTATGCTCTTGAACAAAATTTTCCTTGTGAAACTCCATTAGCAAAACCTGTGAAAATTGCTTGTTTAGGATCTGGGCCAGCTTCTATTACTTGTGCAGGTTATTTAGCACAACGTTGCGCTCAAGTTACTATGTTTGAAGCTTTGCACGAAGCGGGCGGCGTACTTATTTATGGTATTCCAGAATTTCGTTTGCCTAAATCACTTGTAGCTAAAGAATTACGTGGACTTGACGCTCTTGGCGTTGAAATAAAAACAAATTGGGTGGCAGGTCGCACAATTACTGTTGATCAACTTTTTGAAGAAGGCTATGATGCAGTATTTATCGGCGTTGGCGCTGGTTTACCAATGTTCTTAGAAATTCCAGGTGAAAACTTATTAGGTGTGTTTTCTGCAAATGAATACCTCACTCGCTCAAATTTAGGCCGTGCGTATGCCTTCCCTGAATTCGATACTCCAACTTGGAATGCAAAACGTGTGACCGTTTACGGCGCTGGTAACGTTGCTATGGACGCAGCTCGTACAGCAATTCGTATGGGTGCAGAAAGCGTGCATATTGTTTATCGCCGTACTAAAGCGGAAATGCCAGCACGTCACGAAGAAATTGAACACGCTTTGGAAGAAGGCATTGAATTGCTTGAACTTGTTTCTCCTCTTCGCTTTATCGGCAATGAAGAAGATAAATTACAAGCTGTTGAATTAGAAAAAATGAAACTTGGCGAACCAGATGAATCAGGGCGTTGTCGTCCTGTAGCGACAGGTGAAAAATTCATTCACGAAACTGATCTTGCTATTATTGCTCTTGGTACTCGCTCAAATCCAATTCTTCTTGAAGCTACTCCTGATTTAGAGCTTACAAAGAAAAATTATATAGTAACAAATGAAGAAACAAATGAAACTTCTATTCCTAATGTTTATGCAGGTGGTGACATTGTAACTGGTGCTGCTACAGTAATTAAGGCTATGGGCGCTGGTAGAAAAGCTGCTCAAGCTATAGCAAAGAAATTCAATTTAGAATAATTTCATTTGATTAACATGAATAAATGGCGAAGATGTGAAATTTATGTTTCATGTATTCGCCATTTTTTTTGAATAAATTCATTGACTTGTCATAAATGTATAGTACATAGAATTAACCTTGACGTGAGATATATATAAGTATATTTTCTATTGAACACATATAAGGGGGAGAAAATGGTAAAGATTTCTTTTGAAGGACATGCAAATTGTCGCATTTCTGATAATATCAATATTTGGATTGACCCTTTTTTTACAGGCAATGGACTAGCTAAGAACGATTGGCGTACTTTAGATAAGCCTGATGTGGTGCTAGTTACGCATGGGCATGGTGATCATTTAGGTGATGCTATCGAAATATGCAAAGAAAGCGGTGCAAAGCTTGGTTGTATTGTTGAATTAGCCGCCTATTGCATTGAACAAGGCGTGCCTAGTGAGCAAGTTCTTAATCATGGAATTGGCTGGAATATCGGTGGTACTATAGAATATATGGGCAATTACTTTACTATGCATACAGCTTTACATTCAAGCACACATGGCGTCCCAACAAGCTTTGTAATAAAAACTCCCTCTGGCTTTACTTGTTATCATGCAGGTGATACAGGCATTTTTAGCGATATGCAATTGATAGGACAATTACATAAAATTGACCTTGCAATGCTGCCTATAGGCGATGTTTTTACTATGGGTGCAAAACAAGCGGCACTTGCCTGCACATTATTGCAAACAAAATCTGTAATGCCAATACATTACGCTACAATGCCTATCATTGAACAAGACACAAAGGCATTTGAAACAGAATTGAAAGCAATTATGCCGCAATGTGAATTATTTATACTTGAAGCAAATTCAAGTAAAGAATATATATTAGGATAGTTTATGGAACATTCTTATTTAGTACAAAAGGCCTTAGCCTACCTTGTTGAAGAAATGAAACTTCGCCCTGAAACAGATTTATACAATTTGTGTGATGAAGCTGGCGCAAGATTTAATCTTTCACCTATTGAAGTAGACTCTTTAGCTCGTGTTTTTCGTGAAGAAAATAATAATTAATTCTATTTTGTAAAAAAAAGCGGTACTATATCACTATGCATTTGCTACAAAGAAAGATATTTATTGAAATATGCCAAGTGTTTGCATTGTCACTTCTCATTATTCTCTCTTTGATTTTAATGAGTAGAGCCTTAGATATTGGTGACATGCTCCACGGCCTTGATATGTCTTTTTCAGATATAGCTCTCTTATTTTTATATTTAACTCCCAACTTCCTTCAAATTGCAGCTCCAATAGCAAGCATGATAGCTGTTTTTGTTGTATTTTTGAGATTGCAGAATGATAAAGAAATGGTTGCTATACGAGCAGGTGGTATCTCTTTATATCAGTTATTTCCTTTGACTTTTTTCTTTTCTCTTCTTGTTATGCTTCTTACTTTGTGGTTTTCTTTTTATGGAATTTCTCTCGGAGCTGATAAATTTAGAAATAAGCTCTTAGATATTGCGACTAATCAAGCTAAAGTAGTGCTTGAACCAGGCGCATTCAATAAAGAAATTCCCAATTTTATCATTTATTCTCAAAGTGTAGACCCCATTAGCGGCGCTCTTAAAGAAGTTATGGTGCAAGATACAAGCGTAAAAACGAGCGGTATTGGCAATGGCTTCACTATTATTGCCCCTGAAGGACTTATTGATACAGATAGAGAAAGAGCCGAATTATTATTCTTATTAAAAAACGGGAAAAATTATTCTTTTGAAGGGGAGGGGATAACAATTTTAGATTTCCGTGAATATGTTATACGTCTTCCTTTATCTCTTCTATTTTCAGGCTTTACACTTGGTATGAGAGATTTAGACGAAATGTCTTTTGCTGAATTACAAGAGCAATCCTTTGATGAAATATTTGAAGTCAACCAAAGAAGAGCCTATGATTTAAAAGTAGAAATTAATGCACGTGTCGTTTTTCCCTTTGCTTGTATTGTGTTGGCGCTCATGGCTATGCCACTGTCTATCGCTGTTTCAGGTGTGAACAAAAGATTGGCATTTGCTTTCTCTCTCATCTTCTTTGTCTTGTATTTTGGCTCAATTTCTGTCGCTATGAATCTTGGTAAGGCGGGAATACTTAGCCCCTATATTGGTTTTTGGCTTCCTAATGCTTTTTTTCTTCTTCTTGCTTTTTTTGGTATTTATTATTACAATAGAAATATGTAGTACTATATAAAGTAATATTATAATTTGTGAGTGATTAATGGTATTTAGATATCTATTACAAGAACATTTGAAAAAATTTATGCTTATTTTATTTGTAAGTATTTCTATATATTTACTTGCCACTCTTTTTGAACGTTTAGAAGCTTTTTCTAAAGCTGAAGTGGCTTGGTCAGTCATACTTTCCTACTTGTTTTTGACCTTACCAGAAATTTTATCGCTCATTCTTCCAGCAGTCTTTTTTTTAGCTACTGTCATTGTTTTAGCTATTATGGCAAAGAATAAAGAATTGCAAGCCCTGCAAGCAGGCGGAATTACTCCCTTAAGGCTTATGAAATATATGTTTATTTTAGCAATCTTTTGGGGCGCAGTTCAAATAGTACTTGCGCAAAATATAGCAAATTATACAAAAGCAAAAGCTGATGAAATTTGGAATATTGAAATAAGAAAAAGAGCACCACGTTCAGATGTAATTACACAGGTGTGGTTTGCTGATGATGATTGGATTGTGTATGTTGATGCCCTCCATAGAAATGGTACAGGTAATACATTTGTTGGCTATCGCATGAGTGAAAATGGGGATACGGTCGAAGAGATTGTTTCGGGTAAAAGTGTTCGTATTGTTGATGAAAATTGGCATTTAGATGGGGTTGTGCAAAGCTTTCCTAATACCTTTAGTGAAAAGGCTTTTGATAAGTATATTATGCCTTTTGAACGTGACAACAGTGTTTTATTTTTGGTTGAAGATGAATCAGTCAATCCTGCCGATTTACCAATACAATATTTATATTCCGCCTTGCAAGAACTTGTCGCATCTGGCACAAATGTAGAGGCGCTTAGAACGGCTATTCATTCAAAAATCGCTTATGCAGGCTCCTTTTGTGTATTGACTATCTTAGCTTTTGCTTTGCTTGCTTGGCGTGAAAATGTCTATATTTGCTTGGCTGTTGGCGTTGGTATTGTCTTTGTATTCTATGTTTCAGTGACAGTATTAGGCAATTTAGGGGCTAGCGGTATAGTGCCTGCCTTGGTAGCCGCATGGTCACCACATGTCTTGCTTTCTTCCTTTTCTTTATATTATTTACTTAGAAAATACTATGCAAGCTAGAGCGTGTTTCTAAAATAATCCTTATAAAAAAAATATTTGAAAAAAATTTACTTTTGCACAAAAAAAAGCTTGCAAATTAATTTCAATTGATATACAAATTCTTTCTGTTGTTTGTTTGTAAAAAATAAACAAAGCGTGGCACGGTAGCTCAGTTGGTTAGAGCACTCGGTTCATACCCGAGTTGTCGAGAGTTCGAG
>CAYJDN010000082.1:0-219 GCA_964368925.1 uncultured Desulfovibrionaceae bacterium
CATTATTTATAATCTTAGATCAGATGTTTTTAATTCACTTACACATTTACCACTTAGCTATTTAGAAAATCATAGTCATGGCGATTTAATGAGCCGTGTTGTGAACGATTCAGAAAATGTAGCAACCGTTATTTCTTCAAGCTTGGCTTCATTTTTTCAAAGTATTATAAGCATTTTAACTCTTACAACGATTATGGTGTATATTTCACCTTTACTTAC